>NZ_JBFUGE010000023.1:0-30288 GCF_056403075.1 Ideonella sp. P3_A4
GAACGGCACCGCGATCCCGGGCATCGACTTCCGCTTCACCGACAACACCTGGCGCCACTGGCGCTTCGAGCGCGACCAGGTCTACAGCGACGCGGTGCCCTACGACCACCTGCTGCGGGTGATGAACACGACGTCGCCGATCCGCTTCACCGGCACCAACTGGGATGGGCCTGAGAAGTTCTCGAACCTGCTGCCGACTGGGCTGGGCACCAACGGCAACGTGATCGGCAAGCGCAACAAGCGTATCGATGCCAAGCCGGTCAGCTTCATCGATGCCGGCTTGCCGTTTGGCTTCGACTACCTGCGGCTCGAGATGTGGACCGACGTGGCCTCATTGGGCGACAACCAGCCGGTGACCTACGGCCAGGGCTACATCGTCACGCACTTGGGCCAGCCCTACCGCTGCAGGCTGAACCCGTGCCCAGCCGGCCACGTGCCGCCCGAGCACCCGGACACCTGGAAGCCGCTGCCACCGTTCGTCGACGACGTGCGGGTGACCCCCGGCACTCGCTACGAAGCGTTGGGCTTGCAGCCGCAGCCGATGTGAACCTGTTGCGTCAGGCGGCAGCAGGCGTCGCCGTTGTGCCGAAGCTCTGCAGCCGCTGGCGCAGTTGCCAGCGCACCATCAGGCCGCTGACCAGCGCCTGCAGCAGCACGGTGGCGACCGACAGGAACCAGACCTGGCGCAGTGCAAAGCCGGGCTGCTGCGACAGGTAGACCGCCGGCACGATGAAGGTCACCAGCCGCGTCGCGGTGCTGGCCATCGCCGGCCAGGTGTTGCCCATCGCCTGGAACAGGCCCGAGCAGGCGAAGACGAAGCCCATCGCGACGAAGTTGGTCGAGATGATGGTCAGGAAGCTCACACCCACCTCCGCCACTGCCGGGTCGTTGGTGAAGGCGCCGATCATCTTCTCGGGCGCCAGGTGGCACAGCACCGCCAGCAAGAACATGATGCTGCACTCGAGGATCACGCCTTGCTTCAGCGTCTCGCGCACGCGGTCGGCCTGGCGGGCGCCGAAGTTCTGCCCGGCCACCGCCGGCAGTGCGAACGAGATCGCCATCGCCGGCAGGAAGGTCGCCTGCATCACCCGCATGCCGATGCCGAAGCCGGCCTGCGCCGCCGGGCCGAAACCGCGGATCAGCCAGTAGATCGCCGAGGTGTAGAGGAACATCAGGAAGAACTCGCCACCGGCCGGCACGCCGATGCGCAGCAGCGGCTTCCACACCGCGAGCCTGGGCCACATCGCCTGCCAGTCGACCGAGACATAACTCTCCAGCCGCACGAAGTAGACGATCATCATCAGCACCCCGGCCGTCACCGCCAGGCTGCTGGCCAGGCCGGCGCCCATCGGGCCGAGCGGGTGGCCGGTGCCCCAGCCGGCGATCAGGATCGGGGCGAGCACGATGTTGACGAGCACGGTCAGCATCTGCACCACCATGCCGGGCTTGGCGACACCGGTGCCGCGCATCGCCGAGCCCATCGCCGCCATCGGGAACTGCAGCGCCAGGCCGGGCAGGTACCAGAACAAGTACGTGCGGCCAGCTTCGGCGATCGCCTCGCCGGCGCCCAGCGTCTGCATGTAGGGCACGATGCCGACCAGGCCCAGTGCCAGCGCGAACAGCGTGCAGGCCGCGGCCAGCCCCAGCGACTGGTTGAACACCAGCTGCGCGCGCGGCTGGTCCTTCGCACCGACTGCATGCGAGATCAGCGAGACAGTGCCCACGCTCAGCATCTGCGTCAGCGCGATGGTGATCATCACGGCGTTACCGCCGGCGCTGACACCGGCCACCGCGTCACTGCCCAGGCGCGAGACGAAGTACAGGTCGACCAGAAAGTACAGCGTCTGGACCAGCATGCCGATCGCGATCGGCGCCGCCATCGCGATGATGTGGCCGCGGATCGGCCCTTGCGTCAGGTCTTTCATCGGAGGTCCATTCTCGGCAATGCGAAGACCGGCCGTCGTCCACCGGGCTGGGGATGACCGTCGGGCGCAGGACCGGGCCGGGGCCCGGCGGCTTCAGGACGCTAGAAGTGCGTCGTCAGCGCGTCGACGACGCGGTAGTCCTCGTCGACCACCACCATCCAGCGCCACTTGTCGAAGGTGGTGCAGGGGTGCGAGATGCCGAGCGCGACGCGGTCGCCGACCTGCAACTCGACGCCGGCGTCGTTCAGCCGCAGGTAGGTGTGCTGGTCGTTCAGCTTGTCGATCGTCCAGCCGGCCGGCGCAGCGGTGGCGCGGCGCTCGCCGGCGCGGGCGATCTTGGTCGGCACTGGCAGGCCCCAGTCGGTCGAGACATCGCGCTTGCCGGCGTTCAGGATCGCCAGCCCCGGCTCGGGGCACGATTGCACGACGGTCCAGACTTCGAGCGCGGCGCGCAGCCCGCTGGCGTCGCTGCAGCCCAGGCGGCGGTTCACCGCCTGCGCATAACGCTGGTATGCACCGTCATCGTGCGTCACGTAACAACCCGAGCGCAGCAGCGCCTGGATCGGCCGCGGCGACGGGTTCGAGCGTAGCCCGCGCGCGACCAGGTCGAACACCGCCGAACCGCCGGCGCTGACGATGATCTCGCCGGCGTCGAAGAGTTTTTCGGCGTCGCACGCAGCCACGAAACGGTGCAGCCGCTGCATCAGCCCGTTGACCAACACGGCATCCTCGGTGTCTTCGCCCTTGGCCCACAGGCCCTCGTAGGCCTCGACGCCGACCAGTCGCACGCAAGGGCTGGCGTGCAGCCGCCGCGCCAGCGCCAGCGCCTCTTCGTCGGTGCGCACGCCGGTGCGGCCGCCTGGCAGGCCCAGCTCGACCAGCACCTCGAAGGCGATCGACTGGTCGGCCTGTTCGATGCGCGCCAGTTGCTCAGCCGAGTCGACGAGGAAGGCGACGCGCAGGTCGGGCGTCTGCCGTTGCAGCGCTGCCAGTGCGGCCAGCTCGACGGTCTGCACGACCTGGTTCGCGATCACCGCGCGCCGCACGCCGGAGGCGACGCCGATCGCCAGCTGCTGGACAGTGGCGAAGGTGATGCCCCAGGCGCCGGCCGCTATCTGCGCCTGGAACAGCTGCGGCGACATCGTCGTCTTGCCATGCGGCGCGAGCGCAATGCCAGCCTCGGCGACCAGGCGCTGCATCCAGCTCAGGTTGTGCGTCAGCGCGTCGCGGTGGACCACCGCCAGCGGCAGCGGTAGCTGGTTGGCCAGCACGTTCCAGCCCTGCTCGCCGATCTGCGAACGGCGCAGCGCCGGTGCGTTGGCCGGGTAGCCTTTGTAAAGCGGGTCGAGCAGCGGGTCGAGGAACGTGTTCATCCGCCGATTCGACCACAGCCTCACCGGGCAAACCCACCCCTAGTCTGCTTTTGCTGGCAGACTCCAGGTCCCTAACCTGGTCTCATGGCGGTGGCTTTTGGCCGTCGCCCCGCGACGATGAGCAACGACATCGAGGCCCTGACCCAGCAGCTGATCCAACGCGGCGAGATCGAACGTGCGCTGGCCTTGGCGCGCGAGGCGCTGCACGACGCGGTGGGCGTGCCGCGTGCGCAGGCGCTGCTGGCGCTGGCGGACTCGTGCAACTCGGCCGGCCAGTTTGCCGATGCCTTGCGTGCCGCGCTGTCGGCCGATGCGCTGTACCGCGACCTGGGTGATGCGGGCGGCTGCAACGAGGGCTTGCTGCGCGCTGCCGCAGCGTTGCGCGGTGCGGGCGACCACGCCGCGGCGGTCGAATTGCTCGAGCGCGTCGAACAGCAGGCCCGCTTGCAAGGCGATGAGCCGCGGCTGGCGCAGGCGCTGCGCCATATCGGCATCAACAGCTCGGTCCTTGGCCGGCACCAGCATGCGTTGTCGTGTCTGAACGAGGCCGAGGCGCTGTGCCGCCGCGTCGGTACGCCCGCCGAGCACCTGTATGCCAGGCTGTCGCTGCTGAACGCGCACAACCGCGAGGTCGAAGCATTGCCGCCCGATGATCTGCAGCGCCGCCGTGTGCTGGGTGGCCTGGTGCCAGCCTGGCAGGCGCTGGCCGACGACTGCGCGGTGCGGGACAGCCGGCGCCTGCGCGCGATGTCGTTGGGCAACCGGGCGATCACGCTGCATGGCTTGGGCCGCGATGAAGAGGCCGCCGCTGAGCTGCGCGCGCTGCTGCCCGAGTACCGCGCGCTCGGCATGAAGCCCAACGAAGGGCTGTGCCTGGCCGAGTGGGGCCATTGCCTGCAGGCCCTGAATCGCCCCGCAGAGGCACGCGAGCAGTACCGCGCCGCGCTGGTGGTGCTGAACGAAGGCGGTACGGTGGAAGACCGGGTTGCCGCGCTAGAAGGCCTGGCCAATGCCGAAGAAGCCTTGGGCGACGCCGCGGCGGCGCTGGCTGCGCTGAAGCAGGTGCGCGAGCTGGAGCGCCAGAGCTCGGCCGATACCGCCCAGCGCGCGGTGCAACGGCGCGAGCTGCGCATTGAGCTGGCGCGGTTGACCAGCCAATGGGCACGTGAAGCCAGCGAAGACCCGCTGACGGGACTGGGCAACCGGCGCGCGCTGCAGGCCTGGCTGGTCGAGCACCTGCCGCGCGTCGAGCGCGGTGAATCGCTCGCGTTGGTGCTGCTGGACCTGGACCATTTCAAGCAGATCAACGACCGCTTCGGCCACGGGGTCGGCGACGAGGTGCTGACGAAGGTGGCGAAGCTGTTGGGCGAAGGCTGCCGTGGCCACGACCGCGCGGTGCGCTACGGCGGCGAAGAGTTCGTGCTCGCGCTGGCCGCGACCTCGCGCGATGCGGCCACCGAGGTGGCCGAGCGGGTGCGCCAGGCGGTGGCCGATCACGGCTGGACGAGCGTCTCGCCGGACCTGCGCGTCACCGCTAGCCTGGGCGTGGCCGACGCCACCGAAGCGGCCGAGCCGCAGGCGCTGCTGACACTGGCCGACAAGCGGCTTTACGCCGCCAAGCTGGCCGGCCGCAACCGGGTGGTCGCGGCCGGCTGAACCGGTTTCAGTGCGACGACGGGTCCGGCGAGGCCGGCGGCTTCAGCATGCCGGACAGCGCATGCGCAACGCCGGTGATGCCTTCGTTGGACAGGCCCGCGTCCTTCATCACCGCATCGACGATCGGTTTGGCGATCTGGTACTGCAGCGCCGAGTTCATCACCTGTTCGGGAAAGGTCGCGCCGTTCGCGCCGGTCGCGCCATGGGCACCGGCCGAGCCACCATCGCCGCCCGGCGCACCGGGCATGCCGTTGACCTGAAAGATACGGATCGAGTCGATCTTCTCCATCGGCTTGACCGCCTGCTGGATGATCAGCGGCAGTTGCTGCAGCAGCTGGGTGCGCACCTGCAGATCGATCTGCGCGGCCGACAAGGTGTTCAACGCCTCGTTGATCGCGCGCCGGCCTTCGGCTTCGGCGATCGACGCGGCCTGCTTCGCCTGGGCCTCGATCGTGATCGCCTCGGCGCGGTCCAGCGCGGCGTTCTTCTCGGCCGTGGCTGCCACCGTCACCGCGATCGCGTTCTGTTCGGCTTCCTTCGAGGCTTCGATCAGCTGGATCGCCTTGTCGCGCTGAGCCACCGCGACCTGGCGCGAGGTCGTCACACCTTCTTCGGTCTTCGCCACTTCGGCCCGCGCCAGGTTGGCGGCGGCGTCGGCTTCGGACTGTTCGCGTGACTTGTTGGCGATCGCGATCTGCGTGTCCTGCCGCGCCATCTCGACCTGCTTGCGCTGGTCGGCGCGCTGCACCTCGGTCTTGCGCTCCAGATCGATCTCGCGCGTCTGCACCGCGAGGTTCTTCTCGATCTCGGCCGAGCGGATCTCACGGTCGGCCTCGATGCGTTTCTGGCTCACCTGGCGTTCGGCCTCGATCTTCGCAGCCTCGGCTTCGCGGCTGCGCTCGGCCTGCTGCGTCGAGATCTGTGCGGCCTGCTCGGCGCGCGCGGTTTCGATGTCGCGCTTCTGGGTCAGCGTCGCGAACTCCTGGTCCTTCTCGATCGACAGCTTCTGCCTCGAGGCTTCGAGGTTCTTGGTGCGCACCTGCACCTCGGTGTCCTGCTCGACGTCGTTGCGCTGCTTGCGGCGCGCTTCGGTCTGTTCGGTCAGGCGGGTCAGGCCTTCGGCGTCGAAGGCGTTGTTCGGGTTGAAGAACTGCTTGTCGGTCTGGTCCAGGCTGGTCAGCGAAACCGACTCCAGCTCCAGGCCGTTCTTCTCCAGGTCTTCGGCGACAGCGTTCTGCACCGCCTGCACGAACTCGCGCCGCTTGTCCTGCAGCTCCTGGATCGTCATCGTCGCGGCGGTGGCGCGCAGCGAGTCGACGAACTTGTCTTCGACCAGCGCCTTCAGCTCGTTCGGGCTCAAGGTGCGAGCGCCCAGCGTCTGCGCCGCGGTGCTGACCGCTTCTTCGGTCTGCTTCACGCGCACGAAGAACGCGGCGGTCACGTCGACGCGCATGCGGTCTTTCGTGATCAGGCTTTCGCGCTCGCGCCGCATCACCTCGAGCTTGAGCGTGTTCATGTTGACCAACACGCGCTCATGGAACACCGGCAGCACGATCGCACCGCCGTCCATGATCACCTTCTGGCCGCCGAGGCCGGTGCGCACGAACGACATCTCTTTGGTCGAGCGCTTGTACAGGCGCGCGAAGACCACGCCGATCGTCAGCAGCGCAATCAGGATCAGGCCGGCCAGGCCGCCCATCTGGATCAGGTTGTCCATCGTCAATCTCCTCCCTCTCAACAACAACGAAACTCGAAACTCAAAGCACCGTGGGGTACGGGTTGCGGATGCAGCGGTAGAAGCTGCCGGCCTTGCGCACGATCAGCACCTCGACACCGTGGTCGAACACCTCGTCGTCGACGTCGGGCTCGACCATCAGGTAGTGGCTGCGGCCGTGGCTGTCGCGCACGCGGGCTTGCCCCGCCATCCCGCGCCGGGCCGCGCCGCCGCTGATCACGCCGGTGCGGCCGATCAGCGATTGCTCGCTGACGGCGCTGGTCTCGTCACGCGGCACCAGATGCGCGAGCAGCGCACCGAAGCTGCGCACGGTGACCAGGCCCGGTGGCACGGCGAGCAGCCCGGCAATCCAGGCCGGCAGGTAGACGCCGAACAGCCCATGCACGACCGCCTGCAAGCTGTAGCCGAAGAGCGCGTAGCCGGACAGGAACAGCACCAGCAGCACCAGCGACGGCACGCGCCCCAGGTGCAGCCAGCCGAGCACGCGGTCCAGCCCGGTGTCGACGTCGGTGTCGACGTCAGGCACCAGGTGGTCGAGCAACGAGCTCGGGCTCAACGACACCAGCATGCCCAGGCCCTCGATCAGCGCCAGCGCGATGATCAGCGCGAAGGCAATGCCGAAGGGCAGCGTTTCGGCGGTGATGAACAGGCTCACGGCGTCGATGCTTTCACTGCTGGGCCTTCCACTGCGCCAGACGTTCCTCGATCTTGCTCTGGCGCACCAGGTCGTCCAGTTCTTTCAGCTGCGCGGCCTGTTGCAACGTGGCGCCTACGCTGGTCGCGCCGATGCCGGTCTGGCGCTGGTGCACACGGTCGAAGGCGCCGGTGGCGGCGGCCATGCGCATGTCAGCCGGGCCGGCACCGGCCGGGCGACCCGGTGCGAGGCTGGCCTGCGCGGCCAGCCGGCTCTTGCGGAACTCGGCCAGCGCCGTGTCCATCTCGCGCCGCTTGGCCAGCAGCGCTTCGACATAACCGCGCAGCTCCGTCTCCTGGCGGGCGAACTCGGCGAGCGTCGATTCGAGCACCGGCAGCTGCGCTTCGATGTCGAGTTGGCGGGCGACGGCGGTGCGCGCCAGGTCCTCGCGCTGTTGCGCCAGCGCCTGGCCGAGCTGCTCGCTCAGGGCCTCGTGCTGGCGGTTCAGGTTCAGGTGCTGTTGCTGCGCCAGGTGGCGGTTGGCCGAGGTCGTGCCCAGCTCGTGCCGCACGTCGGTGATGACACCGTCGGCCTCGCGGATCGCCTGCTCCATCATCGCCTCGGGCGCCTGGTCTTCCAGCCGGTCCAGCAGCGCATGCACGCCACCGGTGATCACGCGGCCCACCCGTGTCTTCAGTGAATCAGCCATGTCACGTTCCCTTCAAGGTTTGCAGGGTCGAGGCGAGTTGAATGGTAGCGGCCATGTGCCGCTTCACCACCGCCGGGTCGTAGGCGGCCGCCTCGTCGGTCAGGCCTTGGCGCAGCAGCGCCTCGGCCAGCGCGAAGGCGCGGCGCACCAGCGCATCCTCCAACTGGGCCGCCTGTTGTTCGTTGCTCGGCGTCTGGCTGATCGCCAGCGCGAGCGAGGTCGCCAGGTGGTCGAGCACCGCATTGAGCACCTCGGAGTGCCGGCCGGCGGTGCCTTCCACACGCACCAGCGCGTCGCGCAGCCGGCCGACCAGGTCGCGCGACCACGCGTGCGCGGCGACGAAATCGAATGCGCCGTCGTGTTGGCGCTTGAGTTGGCCGAGCAGCACGCGCAGCTTGTCGCTGTTGGTGGTGGCCCCTTCGACCTGCAGCTGGGCCAGCCACAGGTAGAGGTCACTCGGGATGCGTGCGGACAGCGGCTCCATCGAGACAGCGGTGCTGACCATGAATGAATGCCTCTCGTGTTCCTTTGAACACAAGTGTATTCAAACGAATTCGATTGTCAACACCCGGGCACGAAGCCCTGCGGGGGGCCCGCTAGGTCGAATGACCTTCGGCGGCGACAGGCTCCGGCTCGACCCGCAATGCCCAGGCGACGCCGGCGATCAGCAGGGCGATGCCTGCGATGGTCGTGGGCGTGGGCCCGTGGCCGCGCAGCACGAAGGCATAGGCCAGTGCTGCCAGGGTCTCGAAGACGATCAGCTGGCCGGCGAGGTTGGTCGGCAGGCGCTGGCTGGCCTCGTTCCAGCACAGCGTGCCGAGCCACGACGACAGCAGGCCGATCGCCAGCATCAGCGTGATGAAGGCTTCGGGCCGCGGGCCGAAGGGCATCGCCCACGGTGCGTCGGTGGCGCTGAAGAACGCCCAGGTCAATGCGTAGCCGACGACGGCCAATGGCAGCGTGGCCACGCCCTGCGCGGTGGCCCAGCTGCGGGGGCTGCGGTCGGGGTGGGCGCGCAGCCAGTCGGCATTGCGCAGCGGGTACCAGGTCCAGCAGATCACCGCGCCCACGGCCAGCACGGCGCCAAGCGCATAGCGGCCGACATCGGCGTCGGGGTCGGCGCGCAGCGCGGTCCATTCGGCCTGGTTGACCAGCCCGATGCCGAGCGCGATCAGGCCCAGCGAAGGCGCGAGCCGGCGCCAGGGCAGGTGGCCGTCACGCGCGGCGTTGCGCACGTTGGCGCAGGTCGCGATGACGACCGGCAGCGTGCCGATGATCATCGTCGGCAGCGGCGCGCCGGCGCGCTGGATAGCCGACGAGAGAAACAGGTAGTAGACGACGTTGCCGACGAGCGCCAGCTTCATCGCCTCGATCCAGTCGGCGCGGCTCAGCTGGCGCAGGTTGGCGCGGTCCAGCCAAGCCAGCGGCAGCGCGATCAGCCCGAAGGCCAGGTAGCGGCCGAACGACAGCATCACGGCCGGGTAGTCGGCCAGCATCAAGGGCCCGACGAACACCAGGCCCCACATCAGGCCGGCGGCCAGCGCGAACAACACTCCAGTTCCCATGCCGCCGATGATGCCCGGGCCGGGCGTGGCCGGTCTTGTACCGCGTTGCTGTTTCAGGCTCAGTGTGGGAAGGCCAGGGGCAAGACCTTCCACGCCAGCACCAGCATCGTCAGTCCGACCAGTGCGTCGAGCACCTGCCAGGCTTGCGGGCGGGCAAACAGCGGCGCCAGCTTGCGCGCGCCGTAGCCGAGCGCGGTGAACCACAGCGCACTGGCCAGCACACAGCCGCCGACGAAGGCAGCCCGCGCGGGCGCGCCGCTGCGCTGCGCGCCGATCGTGCCGATCAGCAGCACCGAGTCGAGGTAGACGTGTGGGTTCAACAGCGTGAAGCCGGCGACTTGCACCAGCGCCTGCCGGCGGCCCAGGCTGATACTGCTTGTGGCCTGCAGCGCGCCCGGAGCGCGGGCGTTCCACAGCGCGCGCAGCCCGTAGCCGAACAGAAAGAGCGCCCCGCCGCCGGCCAGCAGGCGGGCCAACCCGGGCTGCGCACCGATCAGGCTCGCCAGCCCGGCGACGCCAGCGGCCATCAGCACCGCGTCGGCCAGCGTGCAGAAGGCGACGATGGTCCCAACGTGTTCGCGCCGCAGGCCCTGGCGCAGCACGAAGGCGTTCTGCGCGCCGATCGCGACGATCAGGCCGAAGGTCAGCGCCAGGCCCTGCAGGGCGGGGTCGAGCAGCGAAGCGGCGGTGGTGAGCGGGGCGTCATCGAGCATGCCGCGCAGCTTGCCGGCCGTTGCCGCAGAACGCCAGTTAGACTTTCTTCAGCCAATGAAGCGGATTTGAATTGCTCGACTACGCCCTGATCGACGCCCTGGCCGCAGTGCTGCGCGAAGGCAGTTTCGAGCGCGCCGCACGGGCGTTGCACCTGACGCCGTCTGCCGTCTCGCAGCGCGTGCGCCTGCTCGAAGAACGGCTGGGCCAGGTGCTGGTCGTGCGCTCGAACCCGACACGCGCGACACCAGCCGGCCGTGCGCTGGCCCGCCACGCCGAGCAGGTCGGCCTGCTCGAGCACGAGCTGCTCGGTGAGCTGCCGGTGCTGGCGCAAGGCGTGCAGGGCCGTGTGACGCTGCCGGTGGCGGTGAACGCAGACAGCCTGGCCAGCTGGTTCATTGCTGCTGCGGCCGAAGCCACCGCCGACGCGCCATTGCTGCTCGACCTGAGCCTGGACGACCAGGAGCACACCGCCGAGTGGCTGCGCAGCGGCGAGGTGGTCGCGGCCGTGACGGCACTCGCTCAGGCCGTGCCCGGCTGCCGCAGCGTGCCGCTGGGTCGCTTGCGCTACTGCGCGACCGCGAGCCCGGCTTTCATGCAGCGCCACTTTGCCGATGGCATCAACGCCGAATCACTGGCGCAGGCACCGGCGCTGACCTTCAACCGGCGCGACCGGCTGCAAGGCCAATGGATCGAGCTGGCGCTCGGGCGCGACCTGCCCGCGCCGACGCACTGGTTGCCGTCGACCCAGGCCTTTGTCGATGGTTGCCTCGCCGGGCTGGGCTGGGGCATGAACATGCAGGCGATGGTGCAGCCGATGCTGGACCGCGGCGAACTGGTCGAGCTGGTGCCGGGGCAGACATTGGCGGTGCCGCTGTACTGGCAGCATCGACGCCGCGCATTGCCGGTGCTGGAGGCGCTCAGCCGCGCGGTGCAAAAGGCCGCGGCCGCGGTGCTGGAGCCGCTGGACTGACCGCGACGCTGGTACGCAGCTGTCTTTGATAGCGCGCCGGCGTCACGCCGTACATGCCGGCAAAGCGGCGCGTCAGGTGCGCCTGGTCGACGAGGCCGACGGCAGCGGCCACCTCGGCGGCCGGTACGCCGCGCGCGAGCAGCCGCTTGGCCTCGGCCACCCGCAGTGCGATGCGCCACTGGTGCGGGCTGATGCCGTAGGCGGTCTTGAACGCGCGCTGGAAATGGAACGGGCTCAGACCCGCGAGCGCCGCCAACTCGGCCAAGCGCCATTCGCGCGACAGATCGGCGTGCAGCGCATCGACGACACGCTGGAACGGTCGCCCACCTACCGGCACCGCGTTGGCCGGCGGCTGATGGTCAGCGGCCAGCGGAGCGAGCAAGGCCAGCACGTCGGCCAATGCCATGTCGCAAGCGGGTGCTGATTCGGCCTGCCACAACGCGGCCATCGCCTGCACCATCGCTGCGGCGCGGGCCGTGTCGCCTGACCAGACCGCACTGTCGAAGCGCCAAGTGGGCGCGTCACCGAGGTGGGCGGCCAGCACCGCCTCGTCGAGGTAGAGCATGCGGTAACGCCAGCCCTGTGGCGAGGCCGGGCCACCGGTGTGCAGCTCGCCCGGCTGCATCAGCACGATCGCGCCGGCGGGGGCCAGGTGCTCGCGGCCGCGGTAGTCGAAGCGCTCCTGGCCGGCCTCGATCACACCGAGGCCGTAGCCGTCGTGGATGTGCGGCGCGAACTGGTGGTGCACGATGTGCGCGCGGTACAGCTCGACACCTTCGTGTCCGGCCGCGCGGCGGAACTCCGCCCGGTCCTGCGGCTGGTCGAAGTGCTCGGGCACGCCTTGCATGGTGGTGTTGGCGTCAGTACAGCGTGGCGGCCTGGCGTGCCTGCAGCGCCGCGTCGTAGTCCGCCCCATCGATGCTGGCGCGGCTCAGCGTTTCGAGGATCGTGCCGGGCGACGGCAGTGTGCTGCGCTCGACATGGCGCGCCGGGTCCCACAGGTGCGAGCGCTTGATCGCGCGGGCGCACTGGAAGAACACGCTGATGACGTGAATCACCAGCACCGAAGCCGGCGCCTTGCCATCGACGATGAAGCGTTCGCGCAGCGCCGGTGCCGCCGAGATGCGCGCGGTGCCGTTGACACGCAAGGCCTCGCCGACACCGGGCACCAGGAACAGCAGCGCGACCTGCGGGTCGTGCACGATGTTGCGCAGGCTGTCGATGCGCTGGTTGCCGCGCCGGTCGGGCAGCAGCAGCGTCTTGTCGTCGGCGATGGCGACGAAGCCCGGCCCGTCGCCGCGCGGCGAAGTGTCCAGCCCATGCGGCCCGCGCGTGGCCAGCACCGCGAACGGCGACGCCTCGATGTACGGCCGGTACAGCGGGTGCACGTGGTCGCAGACCTTGGCCAGCGAGGTGTCGCCGGGGCCGGTGCTGTAGAGGCGGCGCAGTGCCGCTTCGCTGCCCAGGTCGTGCGAGGTGTCGGCCGCGAGCGCGGCCAGCGACACCTGGGAAGAAACCGTGTCGTCGTCAACCATGCCCCGAGGATAGAGCATGGCCGACGGGGGAGCGGGGGCTACTTGAAGCTGTACTGCACGCTGGCGTAGAAGAAGCGGCCGCGCGGGTCGGTGTAGCTCGGGTCGTAGCCGGAGATGAAGTACCAGGCCTGGTTCGAGTACGGCGGCGGCGTGTCGAACAGGTTGCGCACGCCGACACGCAGCTTCAGTGCCTTGTCCACTGCCCACGAGCCCGACAGATCCCACAGCGAATAGGCCTTGACGTGGTTCTTGCCGACGACGGTGCCGCTGTCGGTGTCGATCGCCGAGTTCTGATCTTCGTAGCCCGAGTAGTAGGTGTTCGACAGCGTGGCCCCGAACGCGCCGTACTCCCAATCGGCGCTCAGCCGGTGGCGCCAGCGCTGCACCACGCCGTCGGTGACGAAGTGGCCCAGGTTGCTGACGAACGGGTCGCCGTCGCCGGTCTGCTGCTTCGACTCGAGTGTGTAGGTGCCGGCCAGGTGAACGGCAAACTCGCCGAAGTCGGTCTTCAGCCCCTTCCAGTCGACCACGATGTCGAGGCCCGATGAGCGCATCGCGCCGCGGTTTTCCTTGCGCAGGTCGATGTAGCAGATGCCGGTGTCGTCCGGATCCACGTCTTCACCGCAGGTGTCGATGAAGTCCTGGTTGCCGTTGCGCGGGTCGCTGTAGCGGTGGATCAGATTGGTGTATTTGTCGGCATGCGCCAGGATCACGTCGTCGCCGATCTCGCTGATCAGGTTGGACTTGCGGATGTTCCAGTAGTCGACGCTGAAGCTCCAGTTCTTGGCCGGCTGCGCCACCAGGCCGAGCGAGAACTGGCGTGAGCGCTCCGGCTTCAGGTCCGGGTTGCTGAAGCGGTGGGTTTCCCAGTTGTCGGCGCAGAAGGACAGGTCGTTGTCGTTCTCGGCCATGCACACAGGGTCGGGCAGCGTCGCGGTTTGGCTGACGACCGTCGGGCGATGCAGGTCCGACAGCGACGGCGCGCGAAAACCGGTGCCCGCCGAGCTGCGGAACAACAGCTCAGGCATCGGCTGGAACGTCGCGCCGATCTTCGGGTTGGTCGTGCTGCCGACGCCCTGGTACTTGTCGAAGCGTGCTGACAACTGCAGGGTCCACTGCTTGCTCAAGGGTGCGAGCAACTCGCCGTACACCGCGGCGACCTTGCGGCTGTCGGTGCGCGGCTCGGTCTCGCCGGCGACGTCGTCGTTGTTGATGTTGTCGCTGGCGTACAGCGCCGAGGGCTTGTAGCTCGCGCGCTCGCGGCGGAACTCGCCGCCCAGGCCCAGTTCGAGGTCACCGCCGCCAAGCTTGGTCAGCGCGCGCGAGATCTTGCCGTCGATCGCGTCCATAGTGGCCTTCGAGCGGCGGGCCACGTCGTTGACCTGGATCGTGTCGTAGAAGGCCTTGTTGGTCGCCGGATCCGGGTGCACGACGTCGACGACGTGGTCGAAGATGGCGTCCTGCAGCTCCTGGTAGAGCAGGTAGCCGTGGCCGTCCTTGTCGGCCACAGTGTTGACGCTGTGGTTCAGGCCGATGTCGTAATCCCAGTTGGCCAAGGCGCCGCTGAGGCCGACGACGTAGCGCTCGCCGGTGCTGGTCAGCTCGCTGGTGCGTGCGCCGGCCTCGGGAAGGCGAGCGCGGACTTCCAGTTCCTGGTCGATGTCGGCCAGGTCCATGCCGATCGCGGCGAATTCCGGCACGTCCTTGACCTGCATGACCGATGTCGTGCGAGCTGACGAGCCGACGTACCAGGTCTTGGCGCGGCTGTAGGCCGCCTCGGCGTAGAGCTGGTGCTCGCCACCCAGCGACACGACGCCGCGGCCGAGGAAGCCGAGCTTCTCGGACTTCGGGTACAGCTCGGTGTCGCGCATGTAGTCGTAAGTGCACGCGTCCTCGCCGCCGATCCCGTTGGGCAGATACACGTTCGCGGGCGGGTTGCAGTCCGGCGCGCTCAGGTTGATCGTGCGATTGACGATCGGCTTGCCGTGGATCGTGAACCCCTGTTCCTGCAGGAAGTCGCGCTGGTCCGAGCCGAGCCGGATGTTGGCTGGGCTGGTGTAGCCGGACAGCAGGTGCGGCAGCCGCTCGGGCACGCGCAGGTCTTTGATGAAGTCGCGCTGCGAGGTGCGAAGCGCCTCGGTGCGCTGGACGTCGAGCACACCGAAAATGTTGAAACCATTCGTGCCGAAGTTGCCGTAGCCGGCGGCGATCGACGCGGTGGTCTTGCCGGCGCCACCTTCCTGTGTCGCGCCACCGTAAGCGTTCAGCTCGACGCCTTCGTAGTCGCTGCGGGTGATGAAATTGATCACGCCACCGATGGCGTCGGTGCCGTAGCGCGCCGAGGCGCCGTCGAGCAGCACGTCGACATGGTCGATGGCCGCCGACGGGATGTTGTTCAGATCGACGCCCGCGTCGTCGCCCGGCGACGCGAAGTTGGCCATACGGCGGCCGTTCAGCAGCACCAGCGTCGACGAGGTGCCGATGCCGCGCAGATTGGCCGAGTTGAAGCCCTTCTGGTCGTAGCCGCCGACGTTGATGCTGCCGCCGTCGGTCAGGCCGTTCGAGGCGGCCGTCAGCTTGCCCATCAGTTCTGCGGCGGTCGTGACACCGAGCTTGTCGATCTCTTCGCGGGTGATGGTCTGCACGGGCAGTGCGCCTTCACCATCGATCCGCTTGATCAGCGACCCGGTGATCTCGACCCGCGCCGGTTTCGGCGTGACGGTGTCATCCGCCGGCGTGGTCTGGCCGTTGGCAGCCAGCGGTGCGGCCAGGGCCAGCAATGCCACCTTCGCCAACAGATGCAGGGTGGGGCGGGCTTGGCGGTGGGCTGGGCTCATCGGGGTCGCTTTCGGGAAAAAGTGGGGAACTGCAGGCGCCAATGCAGTCTATGAAGCAAGCGCTGCTTCGCATACCAGTGCGACAACGGCCGTGGCACGGGCGCAACTGAGGGCATGATCACGCCCGTTGTACCTGCGATCGCCCGATGCAAGAACGAGTCCATCCCCAGTTCTTGGTGGTTGAGGGGTGCCGCCAATGCCAAGATGCCCCCCAGGGAGCCGAGAACAAATTGCCTGTCATGAACCCAAGCTTGAAAAAACTTGTTGCAGCGCTGGTCGCTGTCGTTGCGGTGGCGGGCCTGGTGGGCTCCGCAACTGCCCAGGATCGGCCGCCGACTTTCACTCCGCCGCCGCCCCCTTCCGCACCAGCATCGGCCGCCAGCGCTGTGCCGAGCGCCGTGCCCAGCGCCGGTGCGAGGGCCGCCTTCGGTGTGCGCGAGACCAAGGTCGGCGAGCCGGTCAAGGGCTATGCGGTGATCATYGGCGGTGCGCTGAAGGCCGACAACGACGAGGTCTGGTCGCGCATGGTCGAGCTGTCCGGCGGCAAGGGCGCGCGCTGGGTGGTCTTCGGCACCGCGTCCGAAACGCCGGACAAGGCCGGTCGCCGCGCGTCCGAGTTGCTCGAAAAGCGCGGCGCCGTGGCCGAGTCGATGCCGGTCGCGCCGCAGCTGAAATGGGTCGACCTGGACAAGGCGGTGCGTGACCCGCAGCTGCTGGAGCTGGTGCGCAACGCCAATGGCGTGTTCTTCACCGGTGGGGCGCAGGAGCGCATCGTCGACACCTTCAAGCCCGGCGGCCACAACACGCCGATGCTGAACGTGATCTGGGAGGTCTACCGCCGCGGCGGCGTCGTGGCCGGCACCTCGGCCGGCGCGGCCATCATGTCGACGGTGATGTTCCGCGATGCGCTGAGCGTCATCAACGTGATGAAGGGTCAGCTGCGCGAAGGCAAGGAGATCGACCACGGCCTGGGCTTCGTCGGCCCGAACCKGTTCGTCGACCAGCACTTTTTGAAGCGCGGCCGCTTCGGCCGCATGATCCCGCTGATGCTGGCCAAGGGCTACAAGCTGGGCCTGGGCATCGACGAGAACTCGGCCGCGATCGTGCAGGGCGACATGGTCGAGGTGATCGGTGGCAAGGGCGCGCTGCTGGTCGACCTGAACGACATGAAGATGGACCCCAACATCAATGCGCTGAACCTGACCGGTGCCCGCCTGACCTACCTCGACAAGGGCGACCGCTTCGACCTGGGGCTGCGTCGCATCGAGCCTTCGGAGCGCAAGCGGCGCGGCCAGTTCCTCGACCCGAACTCGCCCAACTACAAGCCCGAGTACACCAACGAACCCTTCTACATCGACATGCTGAGCGACTCGACGCTGAGCAACGCGATGGGTTTCCTGATCGACAGCAACCAGAAGGAAGTGCGCGGCCTGAGCTTCGACCCGAAGGCACCGGCCAGCGAGCCGCTGGCCGACCTGGGGTTTTCCTTCAGGGTCTACAAGGGCAAGGACAGCATGGGCTGGTACTCTGACGAGTCCGGCGGCGATGAGTACTCGGTGGCCAGCCTGTACCTGGACATCACCCCCGTGCGCATCAGCCGCCCGCTGTATTCCCCCTGGACGCGCTGAACCGGCGCGTTATTCGTTGACGCGGCCGAACGAGCCGCTGTTTAGCCGAGTTAGCTAGGAGAGCTTGACCATGACCCTTCGCCGCACCACCGTCCTTGCTGCCGCATTGGCCGCGTTGTTGTCCTTCGCCGGTACCGCCGCGCAGGCGCAGGCGCCGGACTGGAAGAAGGTCCGCATCGCCGTCGAAGGCGCCTACCCGCCGTTCTCCGAGATCGGCACCGACGGCAAGATCAAGGGCTTCGACATCGACATCGCCAACGCGTTGTGTGCCGAGATGAAGGCCGAGTGCTCGCTGGTCAACCAGGAATGGGACGGCATGATCCCGGCGCTGCAGGCGCGCAAGTTCGACGCCATCGTGGCCCAGATGTCGATCACCGAAGAGCGGCAGAAGTCGGTGCTGTTCACCAACAAGTACTCCAACACCCCGGCCTGGCTGATCGCCAAGGCGGGTACGTCCGCTGACCAATCGGCCGCCGCCTGGAAGGGCAAGAAGATCGGCGTGCAGCGCACGACCACGCACGACCGCTTCGCGACCGAGCACTTCAAGAACAGCGAGATCGTGCGTTATGCGAAGCAGGACGAGGTCTTCCTCGACCTGGCCGCCGGCCGCATCGACGCGGTGCTGTGCGACTCGGTCTCGGCCGACATGGGCTTCATGAAGACGCCGGCCGGCAAGGGCTTTGCTCGCGTCGGCGCACCGATCGACGATCCGAAGATCTTCGGCATCGGCGCTGGCATCGCCGTGCGCAAGGGCGACACCGGGCTGCAACAGAAGCTCAACGCAGCGATCGCCGCGATCCGCGCCAACGGCACCTACAAGAAGATCCAGGACAAGTACTTCGAATTCGACGTCTACGGCCAGTGAGGCCGGCCGACTGTCGACACGATTGCTGAAGAACAAGCGCCGAGGGAGCTGAGGGGATGTTGCATGGCTATGGCGCGAGCCTGTTGGAGGGCTCGCTGCTGACGCTGGCGGTGGCGTTCGCGTCGCTGTCGATCGCCATGGTGCTCGGGCTGCTCGGCGCGCTCGCGAAGCTGTCGCGCCTGCGGCCGCTGCGCTGGCTGGCGCAGACCTACACCACGCTGATCCGCGGCGTGCCAGACCTGGTGATGATGCTGACCGTTTTCTACGGCGGCCAGGTGCTGATCAACTACCTGGGTGATCGCCTCGGCTGGGGCTACGTCGACATCGATCCGTTCGTCGCCGGCGTGCTGACGATTGGTTTCATCTTCGGCGCCTACATCACCGAGGTGCTGCGCGGCGCGTTCCTCGCGGTGCCGGCCGGCCAGAAGGAGGCGGCGCTCGCGTTCGGCATGACGCCGCGGCAAGTGCTGGTGCGCGTAGTCGGCCCGCAGATGCTGCGCCACGCGCTGCCGGGCTTGTCGAACAACTGGCTGGTGATGGTCAAGAGCACCGCGATCGTGTCGGTRATCGGCCTGTCGGACTTGATGAACCGTGCCGGCCAGGCAGCAGGCGCGACCCACGAGCCGTTCATGTTCTACCTTGCGGCCGGCGGCATGTACCTGCTGTTCACCTCCGTGTCGGAGTGGGGCTTCGCAGCGCTGCAGCGCAAGTTGGCGATCGGCGTGCGCCAGGTCGCGGTCTGACGAGGAGGCGGCCGAAATGGATTTCGACGTCATCTTCGACAGCCTGCCGATGTACGGCCAGGGCGCGCTCGTGACGCTGGCGCTGCTGGCGCTGTCGCTGGGCTTCGGCATGCTGCTGGCATTGCCGCTGGCGATGCTGCGCAGCTTGYCGTCGCCATGGGCGTGGCGGCCGGTCTGGGCCTTCACCTACGTGATGCGCGGCACGCCGCTGCTGGTGCAGGTCTTCCTGCTTTATTACGGCCTGGCGCAGTTCGAGGTTGTACGCGACAGCGCACTGTGGCCGCTGCTGCGCTCGGCCTGGTTTTGCGCGGTCGCAGCCTTCGTGCTGAACACCGGCGCCTACACCACCGAGATCCTCTACGGCGCGATGCGCGCGGTGCCGGGCGGCGAGGTCGAGGCCGCCAAGGCGCTGGGCATGTCGCGCTGGACGACCTTTCGCCGCATCATCTTGCCGTCGGCCTTCCGGCGTTCACTGCCGGYCTACGGCAACGAGGTGGTGCTGATGTTGCACGCCACGTCGCTGGCCAGCACGGTGACGCTGTACGACCTGACAGGCGCCGCCCGCGAGGTCAACTCGCGCTTCTACATGCCGTTCGAGGCCTTCATCACCGCGGGTGTTTGCTACCTGCTGCTGACCTTTGTGCTGGTGGCGCTGTTCCGCGCCGCCGAAGCGCGCTGGCTGACGCCGCTGACCGCCCGCTGATCCCGTGGCCTAACTCTTTCGTTCCATGCGCACTGACCACCACCCCTTGCTGCCGGCCGCACCCGGTGCCCGCCACGAGCTGATCAGCCTGCACCATGGCCAACCCGGCGCCGGCCCGAAGGTCTACATCCAGGCCTCGCTGCACGCCGACGAAGTGCCGGGCATGCTGGTCGCCCACCACCTGCGCAGCCGCCTGGCGGCGCTGGACGCGGCCGGCCGCGTGACCGGCGAGGTCGTGCTGGTGCCCGCTGCGAACCCGCTGGGCCTGGGCCAATGGATGCTGCGTTCGCCGCAAGGCCGCTTCGAATGGGGCAGCGGCGAAAACTTCAACCGTCAATTCACCGACCTGACCTCGGCCGTGATCGAGCGTTGCGGCGACAAGCTAGGCGCCAATGCGCAGGCCAACGTGGCGCTGGTGCGAGCGGCGTTGCGCGACGCAGTGGCTGCACTGCCTGCCACCACCTCGCTCGAACACCTGCGCCGCACGTTGCTGGGCTTGGCGGTGGATGCCGACGTGGTGCTCGATCTGCACTGCGACGGCGAGGCGCTGCTGCATCTGTACAGCACGCACGCCGGCTGGGCCGCCGGTGGCGAGTTGTTGACGCGTTGCCTGGGCGCCGAGGTCGCGCTGCTGGCCGGCCGCTCAGGCGGCGATCCGTTCGACGAGGCCTGCTCGATGCTGTGGCCCGATCTGGCCGAGCGCTTGGGCCCGACCAAGCCGGTGCCGCCGGCCTGCCTGGCCGCGACGATCGAGCTGCGCGGCGAAGGCGACGTGACGCACGAGCTTGCCGCGCGCGACGCCGACGCGATCCTGGTCTACCTGCACCACCGCGGTGCGATCCAGCTCGACCCAGCACCGGCGCTGCCGCCCACGGTCTGCGAGCCGACGCCGCTGGCCGGCTCGATGCCGCTGCACGCCCCGCACGGTGGTGTGCTGGTGTTCCTGAGCGACGTGGGGGTGCGAGTGCGCCAAGGCGATCCGCTGGCCGAAATCATCGACCCGATCACTGGCAGCTCGACTGTTTTGGTGAGCCCGGTCGACGGCCTGTTCTTCGCCCGCGAGCGCAAACGTTTTGCCGTCGCCGGCATGCCGATCGGCAAGGTGGCCGGGCGCGAGGCGCTGCGCCAAGGCTCGTTGCTGTCGGCCTGACCCCTTATGACTTCACCTGTTTCCCACCTCGGCCTCGTCGTCGACAACCTGCACAAACGCTTTGGCGACCGCGAGGTGCTGCGCGGCGTCTCGCTGAAAGCCAAGCCCGGCGACGTGATGGCGATCATCGGCGCCAGCGGCTCGGGCAAGAGCACGTTGCTGCGCTGCTTGAACCTGCTCGAGCAGCCGCACGAGGGCACGCTGCAGCTGGGCGCCGAAACGCTGGCCCTGAAGCGCGACCGCGACGGCAGCCTGACGGCGGCGGACACCAACCAGCTGCGCCATTGGCGTTCACGGCTGGCCTTCGTGTTCCAGAGCTTCAACCTGTGGCAGCACCGCACCGCGATCGAGAACGTGATCGAGGCGCCGATCCACGTGCTCGGCCAGTCGCCGGCGCAGGCGCGCGAACGGGGGCGCGAGCTGCTGGCGCGTGTCGGCCTGTCGCATCGCGAGAACAACTACCCGGCGCAGCTGTCGGGTGGTGAGCAGCAGCGCGTCGCGATCGCCCGCGCTCTGGCCGTCGACCCCGAGGTGATGCTGTTCGACGAGCCGACCTCGGCGCTCGACCCGGAGCTGGTCGGCGAGGTGCTGAAGGTGATGCGTGGCCTGGCCGCCGAGGGCCGCACGATGCTGGTCGTGACGCACGAGATGGAATTCGCACGCGAGGTGGCCAACCACGCGATCTTCCTGCACCAGGGCCTGATCGAAGAGCAGGGCGTGCCGCGCGAGGTGCTGGTCAAGCCGACCAGCGAGCGGTTGAAGCAGTTCCTCTCCGGCGGGTTGAAGTAGCGGCCCGCGCCGCGCGGCGGCATCATCCGGCCCATGCGCCGATACCTCTTGATGCCGTTCTGCGCTGCCATGCTGTGCGCGGTGGGCAGCGTTGCCGCCGACGAGCTGCGCCGCAACGTCTTCGACGACCCGTTCGTCCAGTTGACGCGGGCTTTGCCGGCCTGCCCGGTGCCGGAAGGCCCGTTGCTGACCGAAGCCGAGGCCAAGGCCCAGGCGCACGGCCGTATCGAGCGGGGCACCAGCTGTTTTCGCGCCGGCCGTTGTCGGCTGCCCAACAGTTACCTGTACGACAAGGAAATCATGCCGCGGGTGCTGAAGGCGGTCGATGCCGACGGCCGCTTCGACCGCACGACCAGCGTCTGGGCGTGGGGCCAGCGGCGCTGGATCTGGCTTCAGGGCTGCGTCAGCAGCGAGGCCGAATCGCAGGCGCTGGAGACGCTGGTGCGCGGCATCGACGATGTCGAAGGCGTGGTCAACGAACTGGTGGTCGTGCCGGATGCACGCGCGCGTTGAACGCACGACTGGCCGGCAGCGCGGCACGGTGCTACTGTCGTTGCCGCCATGTCTTGTTCGAGCCGCCCGGTGCTGACGCGCCGCCATCTGCTGCTGGTGGGCCTTCTGGCCGCTGCCTGCGCGCAGGCCGCCACGCCACCGGCCGTCAACTTCAGCCTGCAATGGCGCGTGGTACCGTGGCCTTCGCCACCAGTGCCGGTGACGACGCCGGGCTCGGTCACTGTGTCGACGACGGGCCCGACACCCACCGCCCCCGGCTCACAGACCACCCGCACCGCGACTCCTGAGCTGCCCGCACCGCGCCTCGTCGTGCGCAACGGGGGCCAGGCGCAGATCACGCTGCGACGCGACGATGTGTCGGCCCAACCTGATTGGGTCTGGACCGCGCTGGGCCAAGGCATCGAAAGCCGCACCCAACGCCACGGCCAACGCGACGCGCTGTGGGTGCAAGTGCAATGGCCAGGCGGTTCAGCGCCCGCGCAACTGAGCTTCCGCTTCGAACACCCGCTGCCCGACATCGCCGAGGGCCCCCGCGGCGACGCTGCCCAGCAGCTCGACGGCGAACTGCTGCTGCAGCTGGACCAATGGCAAGAGGTCGGCCACTGGTCCGTGCCTGACGGCACCGGCCAAGCGCTTCAACTGCGTCTCAGTCGAGTGCCCTAGCACTCGACGGCGGCCTCATTTTGGCCACAGCACCCAGGCGCGTAGCGGCTGCTTCATCCGCCCCGCCTGGTTCTCGGCTTCGTCGCCCCAGCCCCAGAAGTAGTCGGCCCGCACCGCGCCGACGATCGCGCCGCCGGTGTCTTGCGCCATCACCAGCCGTTGCAGCGGTTTGCTCGACAGCGGCTCGGTCGCGTCGAGCCAGACCGGTGTGCCATAGGGCACCGACAACGGGTCGACCGCGATCGAGCGGCCCGGCGTCAGCGGCACACCCTGCGCACCCTTAGGCCCCAACGCCGGGTCGGGCAGTGCCTCTTCGCGGAAGAACACCGTGCGCGGGTTCTGCCACAGCGCCTCGGTGATGCGCTTGGGGTTGCGCTTCATCCAGTCCTTGATCGCTGGCCAGCTGGCCTCGCCGGCCACCAGCTCGCCCTGGTCGATCAGCCAGCGGCCGACCGAGCGGTAGGGCTGGTCGTTATGGGCTGCAAACGCCAGGCGTTGCAGCCTGACGCTGCCGTCGGGCTCGACCACGCGCAGCCGGCCCGAGCCCTGCACCTGCAGCACCAGCGCGTCGAGCGGGTCTTCGACGTACGCGATCTCGCGGCCCTTCAGGCTGGCCTGCGCAGCGGGCAGCGTCTCCAGCTCCTGCCGCGTCCAATAAGGCTTGCGCTGGCCTAGGTCTGACGGTGTCGCGTACAGCGCCACCTTGCGGCTGCGCGTGGGCTTGCGGCTGGCTTCGACCAGCGGCTCGAAGTACCCGGTCACCAGTCCAGCAGGGTCGCCCTCGGGCGACTCGATGCGGTAGACCTTGAAGCGCTGTTCCAGCCACTGACGGGCCTGCGTGTCGTCGGCCGGGAAGAACTGGCGCGACTGGGTACAGACCGCGGCCCAGCCTTCCGCCTGAGCCGCCGCGCCGTTCGTGCCGCAGCTCAGGCGCAGCGCGGGCCACAGCTCGGCGACGCGGTCTTGGCCCCAACCGGGCAACTCTGCAAAACTCGCTGGCACCCAGCGCGCGTGGCCGCGTTCCAGCGTGCCGGGTGGTGCGGGCACTGGTGCGCTGGCGGCCGAGGCCGGTGCAGCTGGCGCGCTCGGTGCGGAGGGCGTGGCGCCCCGGTCTTCCACCGGCACTGGGGCCTGGCGCTGCAGCACCGAGCACGACGCCAGCAGCGTGGCCACCAACAACGGGCCAAGGGCGCGGGACGACAATCGGCGGAAGGCGCCGTCACGGCGCAGGAAAGTGGACATGGGTTGGTTGATCTTCGAAGCGTTGGCTGCCGGCGGGTTGCTGGTCTTCATCGTCTGGTGGACGATGTTCTCGGGCCGGCGTGGCGGCGAACAACCAGACAAGGAACAAGACCGGGACAGCGCATCGGGCAAGAACGATCCGGGTTGATCAAGGCGGTGTCGGCTGCGCCTCTGCCGGCGGCAGCAGGAAGCTGACCGGCGCGCGGCGCCAGCGCCGGCGCAGTGCCGCATACAGGCGCCCGCGGACGTTGACCCGCAGCCCGCGTGAGGCCAGCGCGACCTTGAACGCCAGCGTGAAGCTGACGCTCAGGTTCAGCACACCGATCAGCGGGATCGACGCGAGGCACCACCAGAAATCGGGCTGCTGCAGCAGGGCCGGCCCGAGCGCACCGAGCGCCGCGGCCAGCTGGCCCATCGACAGCGTGACGTGGCGCACCTCGATCGGCAGGCCGAAGAAGGCACACAGCACCGGCACCAACCCCAGCATGAAGCCCAGCGACACGTTGGCCGCCAGGCCGGAAATGTGTTGCCGCCACCAGCGCGCCCAGCGCTGAGCGCGCTCGGGGCCGAGCCGGTCGCGGATGCGCGGGTTCCAGGCGATCGCGCTGTCCAGCCGGTGGAAGACGAACCAGTTCTCGACCCAGCCGGCGATCAGGCTGGCGATGAACAGCAGCACGCCGGTGAAGGCGGCGTAGAACAGCGTCGGGCCCAGCAGGTGGATGGAATGCAGCACGTAGTGAGCTTGTTTCTCACCGACCAGGGGTGCGCCCAGCGCCCACCAGGCCAGGCCCTGCGCCAGCAACACGACCGGCACCACGCCGGCCAGGTTGCCCGCGATGCCCGCCACCTGTGAGCGCAGCAGGTTGGCCACCTCGTCGACAAAGCCTTCCACCGCTTCGTCGCTGGCCGACACACCTTCCAGCTTGGCGGCCATCGCCGGCGCGGTCATCGCCGGCTGTTTGGTCGCCACCGCCCAGTGCAGCAGGTAGATCAGCACGAAGCTGAGCGCGTAGTTGGTCCCGGCCGCAAAGCCGGCCCAGAAGGCTGACAGCGCGAGCGCACCGAGCGCGAACTTCAGCAGCGCCGTGAAGCCGATGACCGCGCCGCCGCCGGTGGCCTGGGCCAGCATCGTGCGGTACTCGGCCCGGTCGCGGGTGATGTAGTGCTCGCCGGTCTCGGCGCTGCGCTCGGTGACCTTGCGCGCCAGCAGCGCGTAGTGGTGGCTGAACAGCCGCGTCACACCGCGTCGTTCGGTCGCGCAGTGCACCAGCCCGGCCAGCAGATGGCGCAGCTCGGCCGCGCCGCGCGGGCCAGCGGGCGGGGTGTCGACGGCCGCGTCGGCGGCCAGATCGCTGACCAGGCAGGCGAGCAGCGCCTCGATGCGTTCGCCGCGCTCGCGCAGCTGTTCGACCTGGAACACCAGATCGACCGAGACGCCGTGTTCGTCCAGGTGGCCCCGCACACTGGCGGCGGCCTCGCGGCAGGCGTCGAGCACCGCGCGCAGGTAGCCGGCTTGCTGTAGCCGTGCGCTGTCGTCGTCGCCATCGCGGTGGCCGGCGCGCAGCGCCTCGGCGGCTTGCACGACCTGGTGGAACGGCCGGTCGGCCAGCAGCGCCTCGTCCATCCGCAAGCGCATCGGGCCCGACAGGCCGGACGCGCGGATCTGGCTGGCCAGCAGCTGGATCGACTCGACCATCGGTGCGCGCCAAGGCTCTTCGCCCGACGGTTCGGCGGGCATCGCCAGCGCCAGCAAACGCTCGGTCGTTGCGTCGTCGATGGCGGCGATCCAGTCGGCATCGGCCGGGCCATTGAACAGCTGGGGGAACAGCGCGCCCAGGTCGGTCGTCTGCGGCGTGCCAGGCAGGCAGGCCAGGCGCAGGCGCTCGGCCAGCTCGCTGACGAAGCCGTGGCGCGGTGCAAAGCCGAAGTCGGCCAGCAGGCCGGTCGCGTCGAGCCGGGCGAAGATCGTGCGCCACAAGGCGCTCACCTGTTCGCGGTGCTCGGGGTGGCGCTCGACCACGTCGATGAACAAACGCAGGCGCTGCACCGGCCAGGGTGTGGCCGGGTCCACCGTTTCGCCTGGGGTGTCACCGGCGCTGGTCGGCCCCGGTGAGCGCAGCCACTGCAGCCAGCGCACGAGCCAAAGATGCTGTTCGGCCGCCGGCGCGCGCGGGTCGGCCGCGTTGAGCAGCGCGCTCAGGTCCCAGCGCGTCATCAATGCAGGGCTTGGGCCTGCGACAGCTCGAACGCGGGCACCGGGGTGTCGAACCAGTGGGCGTCGTCAGTGATGCAGAAGAAGGTGCCGTGCATGCGGCCCCGCGGCGTGCCGATGCGCGTCCAGCTGGTGTATTCGAACTGTTCGCCGGGCTTCAGCACCGGCTGGTGGCCGACGACCGCCAGGCCGCGAACCTCTTCGACCCGGCCGCTGCTGTCGGTGATGACCCAGTGGCGCGCGACCAACTGGCCGGTGACGTTGCCGTCGTTGCGGATCGTGATCGTGTACGAGAAGGCGAACACGTCGTCGGCACTGGACGACTGTTCCGGCAGGTACTGCGTGACCACCGAGACGGTGAATTTCGGGGTGCTCATGCGCGCATTCTAGAAAGTCCGCCAAGGCCACCTTCTAAAATTGCCCCTTTCCGCCCCGAGCCAGCGCCGCCATGAGCCGAACCTACCGCATTGCGCCCAGCATTCTTTCGGCCGATTTCGCCCGTTTGGGGCAAGAGGTGCGCGACGTGCTCGCCGCCGGTGCCGACTGGATCCACTTCGACGTGATGGACAACCATTACGTGCCGAACCTGACCTTCGGTCCGATGGTCTGCCAGGCGCTCAAGCCCCATGCGGTCAAGCCCGACGGCACGAAGGCGCCGATCGACGTGCACCTGATGGTGCAGCCGGTGGATGCGTTGGCGCAGGCGTTTGCAAAGGCCGGCGCCGACCTGGTCAGCTTCCACCCCGACGCCAGCACCCATGTCGACAGGACGCTGCAGCTGATCAAGGCCGAGGGTGCGCAGGCCGGGCTGGTGTTCAACCCAGCGACGCCGGTGGATGTGCTGGACTGGGTGATCGACAAGGTCGACCTGGTGCTGATCATGAGCGTCAACCCCGGCTTCGGCGGTCAGAGCTTCATCGACAGCGCGCTGCGCAAGACCGAGAAGGTGCGCAAGCTGATCGACGCGACCGGCCGCGACATCCGGCTCGAGGTCGACGGCGGCATCAAGGTCGACAACATCCGCCGCGTCGCCGATGCTGGCGCCGACACCTTCGTTGCCGGCAGCGCGATCTTCGGCCAGAAGGACTACAAGCAGGTCATCGACGCGATGCGGGGCGAACTGGCTCGATGAGCTCGGCGCTCTATGACGCCGCGCTGATCGACCTCGATGGCACCCTGGTCGATACGGTAGGCGATTTCGAGGTGGCGCTGGCGCGCATGCTGGCCGACCTCGGGCTGCCGGCGGTCGGGCGCCCCTTCATCGAGCGCACCGTCGGGCAAGGGTCGGAGCACCTGATCCGCCAGACGCTGGCCGAGGCAGGCGGCGCATCAGACTTGTATGCACCAGCCTGGGCCCGCTACCAGCACCACTATGAAACCATCAACGGCCAGCACTCGGCCGTCTACCCGGGTGTGGCCGAAGGCTTGGCGCACCTGCGCTCGGCAGGTTTGCGCCTGGCTTGCCTGACCAACAAGCCCGTGGCATTTGCCCGCGAGCTGTTGCGCCACAAGGGTCTGTCAGAGGTGTTCGAGCATTGTTTCGGCGGCGACTCGTTCGAGCGCAAGAAACCCGATCCGCTGCCGCTGCGCAAGGCTTGTGAGGCACTGGGGTCGACGCCTGGCCGCACCTTGATGGTGGGTGATTCGCGCAATGACGTGCAGGCCGCACGCGGCGCCGGCTGCCCGGTGGTGCTGGTGCGCTATGGCTACAACCACGGCGAGCCGGCGGAATCGGCCGGTGCCGATCGGGTGATCGACCGGCTGGATCAGATCGCGCTGTCGGCTGCGGCTTAGGCGCGTTCAGCGCCCGGCGGGCCTCAGCTGTCGAGGTCGAAGCCCAGGTCGACCACGGCGCTGCGCGGCGTGCGCACCGGCTGGAAGCGCCAAGCCGTCACCGCCTCCAAAGCGGCTTCGTTCAGGGTGCGGTTGGTGGTCTGCACGACGGTGGGGTTGGCGACGCTGCCGTCCGGCTGCACCTCGAAGCGCACCTGGACATTGCCCTTGCGCAGGCGGCGCATCACGGTGGTTGGGAATTCGGGTTCGTTGGCCTTCACCAGCGCCAGCGGCGTGTCGTCCGGCTCTTCCACCGGGGCGGTGGCGGTGCGAGCGGCTTCGGTGGCGGCTGCTGCGCCCGATGGGGCTGCCAATCCGGCACTGCCCGCGACGCTCGCGCTCGAGCCGCCCGTGCTGAGCGGCGCGGGGGCAGACAAGGTGGCGGTGGCGTCGTGCGGGGCGCTGGTGGCGCCATCGGTGGCAGGCGCCGCACGGCTGCTGCCGGTGCTGGCGGGGGCGCTGCCACTGCCGTTGGTGGCGACGACGGTGCCGCCGCCCGATGGTGTTGGCGCGCTCGGCGCTGGCCGTGGCGCGGCAGCCGTCGCGGTAGGTCTGACTTCGACGATGCGTGGTGCAGGCTTGGCCGGCGCCGCGTCGTTCTTCTGCGCGTTCAGGCGAATCCAGTACAGCGGGCTGGCGGCGTCCTTCTTCACCCGGTCGCTGACGCTCGGGTCGGCTGGACCTGCGGCCGAGGCAGCGGGCGCCGCTGGGGCTGCTTGCCCCATGGCCAAGAGCGGTTGGAACAGTAGTGCCGCCAAACCCATTGAGCCACTGGCGAACGTCAGGCATCGAACAAGGTACGTCATCGGCGTCATCACGAGAAGCCGGATGCCCACGATGGTGGGCAGGCCCGGCAATTACGACTCGAACAGACGCGGATCACGCGCCCGCCCGCTACTTCAACAACAACTCACCAATCGCGAAACGGGTACATCCACTCCAGCCGCGCGGGTGCGCGGACACAAGCAAGAAACGTTCACTCACTGATCGCTGCCGCCACGGCCGCTGCTGCGGGCCTTGCCCAGCAGTGCGTCCTTCAGCAGGTTATCGGCAGGTGAGGGGCCCAACCAAAGGCTGAGCAGTGCGGTATAGAACTCGGGTTCCTTGATCGGTTCCGATTCGACCTTGCCGTTGACCGAGATCAGCGTCCCGGTGCCCGGCAGCCAGTCGACGGTGAACGAATCGCCGGACACGAGCTTCTTGCGCTTGGAGAACATGTCGGCCATCTTGATGGTGCCGTTGATCGACTTGGCGAAGATGTCGCGCGGCGAGTTCTTCTCCATACCCTGGGTGAACAGCTTGCCAAGCTCGTTGGCATCGATCTCGCGCAGCATCACGATGTGCACGCGCCGCGGCCCATTGGTGGCGGCATAGATCTGCTCGGCCGCGGTCATCTTTGTCGGCAGGTACAGCCCGGCGGTGTAGACCTTGAAGATGGCCTTGTAGCGAACGCCCGCGCCGTTAAGCGGCAGCTTGCTGCCGCCCACCTGCTCGACGGTCTCGTACTTGACACCGCCGACCTCGATGGTGTCGGCCCGAACGGCCGACAAACATGCCAAAGAAATCACCATTCCGAGCAGTGCGCTCGAACCCAAACGACGCCACATGGGCACGACCTTTCCGATTATCTTGTTCGCAGGGGCACCCTCAAAACACGTACGAACCCCCGGATGAGGCGGCAAAGTGTGAATCAGTGTTACCGGGATGTCCATTCGTCGGAACCCGAAAAAACACGGACGACTGCTACACTTTCCACATCATGTTCACTTCGCGCAAATGGATGGCGTGGTCGCACGACCGGGGAGCTTGGCCCTGGCGTCGCTGGCCTGCGTAAGCCTTTTGCCGACGGCGCTGCCTGACGGTCTCGACGACCCACGGCGCCCCGGTTCCCCCGGTGGTGCGAGCTGTATCCGGCCCACCACCTTGCCAGACCCGGCCCGCCGCCTTGCCTGAGTTTTCGCGTGCAGCGAAACCGGCGCGGGCCCCCGGAAGGACCCGTCCAAGTGATCACTGAACTCGAATTCCAGAGCCTGGCCGCCCAAGGCCACAACCGCGTCGCCCTGGTCACCGAAGCCTTTGCCGACCTCGAAACCCCGCTGTCGCTGTACCTGAAACTGGCCGGCGGCCAGAAGCACGGCTTCTTGCTTGAATCTGTCGTCGGCGGCGAACGCTTCGGCCGCTACTCGTTCATCGGCCTGCCGGCCCGCACGCTGTTGCGGGCGACCGGTTTCAAGACCGAGATCGTGACCGATGGCCAGGTCGTCGAAACCCACGAGGGCAACCCGCTCGATTTC
>NZ_JBFUGE010000024.1:0-28540 GCF_056403075.1 Ideonella sp. P3_A4
ATGCACAGCGCATCCAGCGTGCGCTCGAAGTGTTCCGCGTCACCGGCCAACCCTTGTCGACCTTTCATACCCGTGGCGGCGACGCGCCGAGCACTCCGCCTCGCCACCGCCTGCTTGCCTTGGAGCCCCGCGACCGTGCCTGGCTGCACGCCCGCATCGGCCAACGCTTCGAGCAGATGCTGAACCACGGCTTTCTCGACGAGGTGCAGGCCTTGCGCGAGCGCGGCGACCTGCACACCAACCTGCCCAGCATGCGCTGCGTCGGCTACCGCCAAGCCTGGGAGGCACTCGACGCGGGCCTCAGCGGCGACGCATTGCGCGCCGACCTGATGGAGCGCGGCGCAGCCGCCACCCGCCAACTCGCCAAGCGCCAGCTGACCTGGCTGCGCGGCATGGACCGGGTCAGCGTCGAGGCCGAAGACGAAAAAGCCGCCGAGCTGGCGCTGCGGCGGCTGGCGGCGGGAGCCGGTTTTCTTACGACGTGACGGAGCGCGTCTCGCCGCTGCGGCGGGGCTGGATCGGCGTCGCGCGCACGCAGTTGCGGCCGGCTTCCTTGGCGGCTTGCAGCGCCGATTCAGCGTCCTGCACCAGCCCGTCGAGCGAGGCCTGGCCCATGTGCACATGGGCGACGCCGACGCTGACGGTGGCTACGACATGCGCGCTTTCCCAGCGGAACGGCGCCGAAGCGACCTGTTGGCGGATCCGCTCGGCCGCATCCAGCGCGCCCAGCGGGTCGGTGTGCGGCAGGAAGACCGCCAACTCGGCGCCGCCAAAGCGGGCCAGCAGGTCGGACTGGCGCAGTGTCGCGTTCACTCGGCGCGTCACTTCGAGCAGGATCGCGTCGCCGCAGCGCTGACCCATGCTGTCGTTGATGCGGCGCAGGTGGTCGGCGTCGATCAGCAGCAGCGCGCCGTCGTCGCCGTAACGGCGGCAGCGGGCCCACTCACGTTCGGTCAGGCGCAGGAACTGGCGGCGGTTGCTGACGCCGGTCAACTCGTCGTCGACCATCAGCAGCTCGCGTTGGACCGACGATTGCGCCAAGGCGCGGGCCAGGTGCAGCGCCGCGCCACCAGCCACCAGCGCCGGCAGCAACGCGATGGCGCCGGCACCGATGGCGACCGGCCAGGAGCTGCCGTCCAGCCAGACCAGCATCGTTGCCACGCCCAGCGCCACGATGACCGCCACCCCGATCTGGAAGGCCCATGCCGAGCCCAGGCTGGCGCGGCTGGCCAGCTGGGTCAGGTTCTGCATCCATGTCGGATGGGCGTCGCGGGTCTCGCGCGCCTCGCTTGAATCCACCATCGGGTTCCTGTGATTCAGTAGAAGAATTCGAACACAAATCGGCCTTTTTGGGGCCGAGTTGAGGCTTGTTTACAAGGTGTGCGTGACGGATTCGGAGCCCATTCACAATGGTTCGGGCGGCGGCGCTTTGGCGGCACGGGCGTGCATCTCGGCCACCGGCCGCCAGCCCAGCGACTGTGCGATCGCGTCGATGCGCGGGTCGGCCCGCGTGTCCAGCCCGTTGCGCGAGCCGAACACCACCAGCAGGTTCGGGTCGCCATCGGCGTGCATCTGCCGCACGCGGGCGAACGCTTCGTCGAACCGGCCCAGGTGCACGTCACGCAGCACCGCGTAGGCTGGTTCGCGCGCACACAAGGCCGCGGTCTGCGGCTCGGCATACAACTGTGCCGCCTCGTCGTGCCGCTCAGCCCAATGGGCGCACAGCGCCGCATAGAACCCCAGTTCATCCGCACCAATCGCCCCGGTGGCCGCGGCCCGCTGAGCTTGCGCCCACGCGTCGTCGAGCTGGCCCAGGCCGGCCAACGCGAAGAAGCGCCCGACTTGGCTCACGCTGTGGTCGGGCTCCAGCTCCAGCACCTGGTCGAAAGCTGCGAGCGCGCCGGCGTAGCGGTAGCCATTCATGCGTGCCGCGCCGACGTTGTACAGCCCGATCACGCTCAGCGGCTCCAGCCGGTGGGCGCGGCGCTGGCAGGCCTCGGCCTCGTCGGCGTGGCCGACATCGGTGTAGACGATGCCCAGTGCGTTCAGGGGCACCGGCGAGTCGGGAAAGCGCTCGGCCAGCGCCCACAGCGCGTCGCGCGTCTGCGCGAAGTCCAGCTCGTGGCGATAGCGGTAGACCAGCCACATCGCCCGCGCCCGCGGGTCACCCGGGTCCAGCCGGACGGCCTCGGCCACCTCCTGCCGCGCGCGCTCGAACTGGCTGCGCCGCTCACTGCCGACCAGCCTGAGCGCGCGGTTGTACAGCGTCGCAGCGAGCCGGGTGTGGGCCAGCGCAAAGCCGGGCGCCTCTTGCACCGCCTGCTCCAGCAGCTCGACGGCCCGCGTCTCGAAGCCTGGCGCCCCACGCCTGGCCTGCAGCGCGGCGCGATCGAGCAGGTTCATCGCACGCTGCTCGGCCGGCCCGAGTGCAGGTAACTGGCTGGGGATGCGGTCGGCCAGGGTGGCCAGCCGCTGCCGTTCGGTTTCGACCCACTCTTCGTAGTGGCCGGGCAGCAGCTCGCCGGCGTAGGTATGGCGCGCGTCCAGCCATTGCTGACGCTGCACGGCCTCTTCGAACCGCTGCACATCGCAGACCAGGGCGCCGGGCGCCAGCCGCAGACTGTCGCGGTCAGCCAGCACGATCTGCTCGCAGCCGGCCTCGGCAAGGCTGGACTTCAGCACCGACAGTGCGTTGCGCAACCGGTTGCGGCCGGCGTCGAGGTCAGCGTCGGGCCAGAGCTGGTCGATCAGCGACTCGCGCGGGTGGGCCCTGCGCGGCGCCAGTGCCAGCTGCGCCAACAGCAACTCGCCGCTGCGGCCGCCGAAGTGGCGCAGCACGCGGCCACGCACATGCAGCTCGGTAGCGCCCAGCAGGCGCAGCTGCGGCAACAGTTCGTCGATGTCGTTCAGCGCGGTCATTCGTCGGCGGGCGGCAATGGACAGCCGCTCCAGTAGGCGGTCGATAGTAGCCAMCACCGGCCCCGCCCGTCACCACCATTCGTGCAGCTAAAACCCGCGCCGGCCGCCGCTTGACGATCGGCCCGGCACTTCGTAAAGTGATATCACTTTGATTTCAGTGGAGACACGTCATGGGTCCTGATTCACGGGCTGAGCGGCCCTATCCGTCGGCCAACGGCTACCTGATGGTGCTGGTTGGCGTCCTGCTGATCGTGTTTGGCGTCGCGTCGCTGATTCGTGGCGTAGCCGGTTTGCCCGGCTTGCTGGTGACGCTGTTGCTGCTGGTCTCGGGTGTGCTGGTGTTGGCCGGGCTGTACATGCTTCAGCCCAACACCGCAGCGATCCTGCTGCTGTTCGGCGAGTACAAGGGTACCGACCGCAACGAAGGCCTGCGCTGGGCCAACCCGCTGTACGTGGGGCGCAAGATCTCGCTGCGGGCGCGCAACCTCAACATGCCGGCGCAAAAGGTCAATGACAAGCGCGGCAACCCAGTCGAGATCGCCGCCGCGGTGGTCTGGCGAGTACGGGACACCGCGCAAGCTGTGTTCGAGGTCGACGACTACGAGTTGTTCGTCAAGGTGCAGGCCGAGGCCGCGCTGCGCCACGTGACCTCGCAATACGCCTACGACCACGGCGAGGACCCGGACGCCCAGGAAATCACGCTGCGCGGCAGCATCGACGAGGTCGCCGCGGCGCTGAAGGCCGAGCTGCAGGTGCGCTTTACTGACGCCGGCGTCGAGGTGCTCGACTCGAAGCTGACGCACCTGGCCTACGCGCCCGAGATCGCCCAGGTGATGCTGCGCCGGCAGCAGGCCGAGGCCATCATCAGCGCGCGCAAGAAGATCGTCGAAGGCGCGGTCAGCATGGTCGAGGCGGCGCTGAAGGGTTTGTCGGAGCGCGAGATCGTGGTGCTGGACGACGAGCGCAAGGCGGCGATGGTCAGCAACCTGCTGGTCGTGCTGTGTTCGGACAAGGACACGCAGCCGATCCTGAACGCCGGCACGCTCTACAACTGAACGCGCGGCTCGGCGTCGTGCCTGTCGAACCTGTTGAAAGGCTCACCCCATGCGTGAAGAGTATGTCTACCGCGAGCGCCAGTTCGGTTGGGCCATCGTGCTCTTGCTGCTCGGCTCCGCCCTGTTTGTGGTCACCGTGTCCCTGTGGCGCGAACCGCTCAACCCACCGTGGCAGTTGCTGCTGCTCGGCACCGTGCTCGGCCTGATCGCGCTGGCCATGGGCAGCCTGACTGTCGAGGTCGGCGGTGGCGAGTTGCGCTGGCGCTTCGGCTGGCTGGGCTGGCCGCGTGGCCATGTGGCACTGGCCGACATCGCGCGGGTCGAGCCCTGCCGCACGAAGTGGCAGGAAGGTTGGGGCATCCGCATCACGCCCAACGGCATGCTCTACAACATCGGCGGCCTGGACGCGCTGCAGGTGACCCGGCGCGACGGCAAGCACTTCCGCCTGGGCAGCGCCGACGTCGCCGGGCTGATGCGCGTGCTCGCACCGCGTCTGTAGAAAGCCAATGGCCAGTCCCGGCAAGAAGAGTTATCCGCTGCGCATCGACCCCGCGCTGTGGGCCGAGATCGAGCGGCTCGCGTCGCAGGAGCTGCGCAGCGCCAACGCGCAGGTGGAGTTTCTGCTGCGCGAGGCGCTGGCGCGGCGCGGGCGGTTGCCGCCAACCCAAGAGCGCCCCGCGGATGACCAGAGCGTCTCCGGCTGACTTTGTAGCGCTAGCTCCGCAGGAGCCAGCGCCCTCAAGTGGCGTGCGCGGATCCGGCTTGGCCGGTCCGCTGCGCGAGCCCCCTCGGGGGGCAGCCCGCCGGAGCGGGCGTGGGGGCACCAATCAATCAGTGCGCGCCACCAGCGTCAGCCGCCCCGCCGCCAATTTTTGGTGGCCGCTTGGTGAACCAGATCAGCGCGATCAGCGCCAGGAACAGCATCGACGAGCCGAAGAAGATGTCGTCGGCGGCTCGCGTGTAGGCCTGCTGGTCGATCAGCCGATTGACCTGCGCCAGCGCCTGCTGGGCGCTCATCCCCGCTGCCTGCAGCGAAGCCAGCACGTTGGCGAACGCGCCTTGGCCGGCCGACAGCGGCTCGGTCAGGTGAGCGTGGTGCAGCGCGGCCCGGTCGTCCCACAGCGTGGTGGCGATCGAGGTGCCCATTGCGCCAGCGGTGATGCGCACGAAGTTGCTCAGGCCCGCCGCGGCCGGCATGCGATCGGGCGTCAAGCCGGCCAGCGTCAGCGTCGTCAGCGGGATGAAGAAGAAGGCCATCGCCGCACCCTGGATCAGCGTCGGCACCAGCACATGGACCAGGTCGGTCTGCACGGTGAACTGCGAGCGCATCCACAGCACCAGCGCGAAGACGATGAACGCCCCCGTGGCCATGCGGCGCGGGTCCCACACCGACACCTTGCGGCCCACCAGCGGTGAGAACAGGATCGCGAAGATACCCACCGGCGCCAGCGCCATGCCGGCGTTGGTGGCCGTGTAGCCCATCCACTGCTGCAGCCACAGYGGCATTAGCACGACGTTGCCGAAGAACAGGCCGTAAGCCACCGACAAAGCCAACGCACCAAAGGCGAAGTTGCGGCGCTTGAACAGGCGCAGGTCGACCACTGGGTGCGCGTCGGTCAGTTCCCAGACGACGAAGACCGCGAACGCAACCACCGCAACAATGGCCAGTAGCACGATCTGCGGCGACGCGAACCAGTCCAGCTCCTTGCCCTTGTCCAGCATCAGCTGCAGCGAAGCAACCCACACCACCAGCAAGCCCAGGCCCACCGTGTCGATCGGCAGCTTGCGGCGCGGCGTGTCGCGGTGCCTGTAGATGCCCCAGGTGACGGCCGCGGCCGCCAAGCCGATCGGCACGTTGATGTAGAAGATCCACGGCCACGAGACGTTGTCAGTGATCCAGCCACCGAGCAGCGGCCCGACCACCGGTGCGACCAGTGTCGTGACGCCCCACAGCGCGAGCGCCGTTCCGGCCTTGGCACGCGGGTAGCTCGACAGCAGCAAGGTCTGCGACAACGGGATCATCGGCCCCGCCACCAAACCCTGGAAGACTCGGAACGCGACCAGCATCTCCAGCGACGACGCGAAGCCGCACAGCCAGGACGCGAGCACGAACAGCAGCACGCTCAGCGTGAACAGCCGCACCGCGCCGAAGCGCTGCGTCAGCCAGCCAGTCAGCGGCACCGAGATCGCGTTGGCCACACCAAAGCTGGTGATGACCCAGGTGCCCTGCCCCGGGCTGACGCCCAGGTCACCGGCAATCGCCGGCAGCGACACGTTGGCGATCGACGAGTCGAGCACGTTCATGAAGGTCGCCAGCGACAGCGACACCGTGCCCAGCACCAGCGCGGTGCCAGTCAGCGGCGGCGGCGGGCTGGGCGGCACCGCGGCCGCCGGTTTGGCCACCGCTTCGCTGCCCGAGGCCGCCGTGTTGGAAGCGGCGGCGGAGCTCATGACGGCAGGCGCGCAGTGCGGGCCACAGACAAACCACCGCGCACGATGCTACGGATGCGCTCGTCGATTTCGCGATCGACCGCCTCGTAGACGCCGGTGGCGGCCACGGCCTGCACGCGCGGAACATCGGCCAACGTCTTGCCGCCACGGTCACCGGTGTCGACATTGACTTCCATCGACAGGCCGACGCGCAGCGGGTGCTCGACCAGCTCTTGCGGATCGAGCTGGATGCGCACCGGCACACGCTGCACGATCTTGATCCAGTTGCCGGTGGCGTTCTGCGCCGGCAGCAGCGAGAAGGCCGCACCAGTGCCAGCGCCCAGGCCCGCCACCTTGCCGTGGTAGGTCACCTTGGTGCCATAGACGTCGGCCTGCAGCTCGGCCGGCTGGCCGATGCGCAGGTCGGCCAGCTGGCCTTCCTTGAAGTTCGCGTCGACCCACAGCTTGTCGAGCGCCACCACCGTCATCAGCGGCGCACCGGCCTGTACGCGCTGGCCCAGTTGGACCGCCCGCTTGGCGACATGGCCTTCGATCGGTGCCGGCAGCTCGTCACGCTTGAGCGCCAGGGCCATCTCGCGCACGCGGGCTGCGGCACGCTGCACGTTCGGGTGCTGTTCGACGCTCGTGCCATCGGTCATCACCTGGCCGGTGGTCAGCTGCTCTTTCGCGGCCAGCGCGGCCGATTGCGCGGCAGCCAGCGCGCTCTTGGCCGAGGCCAGCTGCGCGGTGGTGTGCTGGAACTCTTCCTTGCCGACGGCGCCACTGGTCACCAGCGGGGCGCGGCGGTTCACGTCGTCCTGCGCGCGGGCCAGGTCGGCCTGCACGCGGGCCAGGTCGGCTTCGCGCAAAGCCACCTGCGCCTTCAGCGTCGCGTTGCCAGCGTACAGCGCGCGCACTTCGCGCACGGTCTGCGCCAGCTGCGCTTCGGCCTGGTCGAGGGCGACCTTGGCGTCGGCGGTGTCGAGCTTGACCAGCGCCTGGCCGGCCTTCACCGCGTCGTTGTCGTCGGCCAGGATCGCGATCACCGTGCCGCTGACCTGCGGCGTGATCTGAACCACGTTGCCGGCGACGTAAGCGTTGTCGGTGGTCTGATGGTGGCGGCCATGCACCCAGTGCCAACCGCCCCAGCCGGCAGCGGCCAGTGCGACGGCAACGGCGATCACGGTCAGGCCGCGGCGGCGGCCGTTGGGGTTGGCGGCGGGGGCCTGAGCAGGCGATGCAGCGGCTTCAGTCATGGTGTTGTCTTTCGTCGGATGTCTTGGTTAGTGCGCGGCGGCGACGACTTGCGTGTCATCGGCCCAGCCGCCACCCAGCGCCTTCAGCAGCGCCACGCCGGTGTCGATTTCGCGGGCTTGGAGGTCCACCGCCAGGCGGCGTTGCGCCAGCCATTGGCTCTCGGTGTTCAGCACGATCAGGTAGCTGCCCAGCCCGGCACGGTAACGCTGCAGCGCCAGGTCGTTGGCCTTCTGCGCACCGGCCAGCGCATCAGCCTGCTCCTTGCGCTGACGCGCCAGCGATTGCAGCGAGCTGATCGAATCGCTGGCTTCGCGCACCGCGTCGAGCACGGTGGCGTTGTATTGCGCCACCGCCAGGTTCAGGTCGGCCTCGCGGCCACTCAGCTGAGCGCGCAGCCGGCCGCCGTCGAACAGCGGCAGGTGCAACGCCGGCGTGACGCCGAACTGGCGGCTGCCGAACTCGAGTACCTGGTCCAGGCCGATCGCGTTGAAGCCGATGAAGGCCGTCAGGTTGATGTTCGGGTAGAACTGGGTGCGGGCAACCTTCACGTCTTGCCCGGCGGCTTCGACGCGCCAGCGCGCGGCGACCACGTCGGGCCGGCGGCCCAGCAGGTCGGCGCCCAGGGTCGGCGGCAAGGTCTGTGCGGCCAGGCGATCGATCGTGGGGGTCAGCGAATCCAATGCGTTAGGCGCCTGGCCGCTCAGGGCTGCCAGCTGGTGGCGAGCGAGCGTGATCTGTTCGTCGAGCGATTCGATCTGGGCCCGCGTGTCGGGCAGCGCGGCATCGGCCTGCACCAGCTCGACCTGGGTGTCCAAACCGGCGGCGACGCGCTGCTGCGTCAGCGAGCGCAATTCGTCGCGCTGAGCCAGCGTGCGTTGCGCGACCTCGCGTTGCGCGACCAAGCGGGCCAGGCCCACGTAGGCACGCGCCACCTGGGTAGCCAGCGCATTGGCGGCCACCGCCACATCAGCCTGGGCCGCGCGGGCCTGGCCGAGTGACGAGGCCAGCGCGGCGGCCTGCTGGCCATACCAGTCCGGACCCCAGCTCAAGCCCGCCTGCACGGTGCCAGTGTTCTGCATCGAGCCAGCGATCGGCGGCGGCACCAGACCGTTTTCGGTGTAGCGCTGGCGCGAGGCTTCGACCGTCAGGTTGGCCTGCGGGCCGTCGGCCGCTTTGGTGATGCCGGCGGCTGCACGAGCGCGGGCCACGCGGGCTTGCGCCACGGCCAGGCTCGGTTGATCGCGCAGCGCCTGGTCGACCAGGCCGCTGAGTTGCGGGTCGCCGAGCGTCGTCCACCAGCGCGCCGGTGCGGCGGGACTGGTGGTGTCACTCAAGCCCACCGTAGCGGGCGCGGTTTCGGCCAGGCGGGCAGTCGGCTCGCCGGGCGTAGCGCAACCGGCCAGCAACACAACGACCGAGGCCACCGCGACCAGCGCGGTCAGGCCGGTGCGGCCGATCGGGCTGCCCTGCGGCCAAGACAGGCGCGGCAGTGAGAGATGGGGGAGAGTCAGTCTTTTCATGGCGGCCTCCTTCATGCTGCTGGCGGTTGGCGCATCGCGTCGCCGTTRGCCACCATGCGGGTCAGCAGCGCAATCAGCTGCTTCCATTCGTCTTCGCTGAAACCCTGCAGGTGGTTGTTCAGCACCTCGGCCATCACCGGCGGCACCTGACGGGCCACCTGGCGGCCTTCGTCGGTCATCACCAGGTTGACGACGCGGCGGTCTTCGGTCGATCGTTCACGGCGCACCAGGCCCTTGGCTTCGAGCCGGTCCAGCGACCGGGTCATCGCGCCCGGGTCCAGCTCCAGCTCGCGCGCCAAGCCCGCCACCGTGTGGCATTCCTTGGCCGCCAGCTTGAACAGCGGCAGCCACTGGGCGTGCGTCAAATCCAGCGAGGCCAGGCGTTCATCGGCCTGGGCCAGCACCGACGACAGCACCCGCTTCATCAGGTAGCCCACGCTCTGGTCCGGCCGGTATTGGCCCGGCACATAGAACCCAGGGGAAGAGGTGTCGTCTTGATTCATGCCGCCACTTTAATTGCCTGTGCAATGATTGTGTTGGCAGTCATTGAATAGCCTTGAATTAGTGAGGGTTTTCCATGGCGCCGCGTTCCGGGCCGGTCACGGCGCCGTCTCGTCACTTCCATTGCCTACACTGCGCGCCATGTCGACCGCACCCATCGAACGTCCCAAGGCCTCGTCTCCCCGCTCGTTGTCGGGACTGGGGCCGTTCTTGCGCCCCTACCGCGGCCGCATCGTGCTGGCGCTGGCCTTCATGGTGCTGGCCGCGGTGGCCACGCTGGTGTTGCCGGTCGCGCTGAAGACGCTGATCGACCAGGGCTTGATGGCGGCCGAGCCGGGCGCCCGACTGATGGCGCTACGTGAGCACTTCGGCGCATTGTTCGGCGTCGGCGCCGCCCTCGGCGTGTTCTCGGCGGCGCGCTTCTACATGGTCACCTGGCTGGGCGAGCGGGTCACGGCCGACATGCGCAACGCCGTCTATGCCCATGTGGTGCAACAAAGCCCCGAGTTCTTCGAGACCACCGCCACCGGCGAGGTGCTGAGCCGGCTGACCACCGACACGACGCTGGTGCAGACGGTCGTCGGCTCCAGCCTCAGCATGGGCCTGCGCAATGCGGTGATGGGCATCGGCGCGCTGGGCATGCTGGTCGCAACCAACCCGCTGGTGATGGGCCAGGTGCTCGGCATCCTGGTGCTGGTGGTGCTGCCGGCGCTGCTGTTCGGCCGCCGCGTGCGCAAGCTGAGCCGCGCCAGCCAGGACCGCGTCGCCGATTCCAGCGCGATCGCCGCCGAGGTGCTGAACGCGGTGCCGGTGGTGCAGAGCTACACGCAGGAAAAGCGCGAAGCCAGCCGCTTCTCGCAATCAACCGAGGCCGCCTTCGACACTGCGAAAAAGCGCACGTTGGTGCGATCGATCCTGGTGGCGTTCATCATCACCGCCACCTTCGGCGCGCTGCTGTGGGGCCTGTACCAGGGCACGCAGGCCGTCATCCGCGGTGACATCACCGCCGGCCACCTGGGCCAGACTGTCCTGTACGTGATCGTGCTGGTCAGCTCGGTCGCGGTGCTGTCCGAGGTCTATGGCGACCTGCTGCGCGCTGCCGGCGCCAGCGAGCGGCTGATGGAGCTGCTGGCCGCCCGCTCACCGGTGGCCGAGCCGCTCCAGCCGCGCGCGCTGCCAGCCACCGAGCGCGGCTCACGGGTGGCGCTGCAAGGCCTGCGCTTTCACTACCCGTCGCGGCCCAACCAGGCCGCGCTGATGGACCTCAACCTCGAGGTGCGGCCCGGCGAAACGGTGGCGCTGGTCGGCCCCAGCGGCGCCGGCAAGACCACCGTGTTCCAGCTGCTGCTGCGCTTCTACGACGCCGAGGCTGGCCACGTTTTGGTCGATGGTGTCGATGTGCGCGAGGCCGCGCTCGGCGACTTGCGCCACCGCATCGGCATCGTGCCGCAGGACAGTGTGATCTTCTCGGCCAGCGCGATGGAGAACATCCGCTACGGCCGGCCCGAGGCCAGCGACGACGAAGTCATTGCCGCCGCCAAAGCCGCCTTCGCGCACGAGTTCATCAGCGCATTGCCCGGCGGTTACGGCAGCTTCCTCGGCGAGCGCGGCGTGCGCTTGTCCGGTGGCCAGCGTCAGCGCATCAGCATTGCCCGCGCGATCTTGAAAAACCCACCGCTGCTGCTGCTGGACGAAGCCACCAGCGCACTCGATGCAGAGAGCGAGYGCATGGTTCAGGCCGCGCTCGAAGCGGCGATGGCGCACAGGACCACGCTGGTCATCGCGCACCGCTTGGCCACGGTGCAGAAGGCCGACCGCATCGTCGTGCTGGAAGCCGGCCGCATCATCGACCAGGGCACCCATGCCGAGCTGATCGAGCGTGATGGTTTGTACGCCCGCCTGGCCGCCATGCAGTTCGGCCTGGAAGACAGCGGGCTGACCGTATCACCCGTTGCATCTTGAATCCGTGCACCACCGGGTGCGGCATACGCTTTGCTCCATCGTTGGTTCAATTGGAGAAAAGCCATGAAACATGTCAACCCCCACCTGTCCTGGATCGTCGCCGCCGCCCTGCTCGCCAGCGGCTGCAGCAACATGGGCGAACGTGAGAAAGGCACCGCCGCGGGCGCAGGTATTGGCGCCGTCACCGGCGCGCTGATCAGCTCCGGCACCGGCGGCAAGGCCGGCACCGGCGCTGTCGTGGGTGGTGCGCTGGGGGCGGTTGCCGGCAACCTGTGGTCCAAGCGCATGGAAGACAAGCGCAAGGCGATGGAGAAGGCAACGCAAGGCACCGGCGTGACTGTCGACCGCACGGCCGACAACCAGCTGAAGGTCAACGTGCCGAGCGACATCTCGTTCGACTCCGGCCGCGCCGACATCAAGCCCGAGCTGCGCCCGGTGCTCGACCAGTTCGCGCAGGGCCTGGACCACTCGATGAACGTGCGCGTGGTCGGCCATACCGATAGCACCGGCAGCGACGCGGTCAACGACCCGCTGTCGGTCGACCGGGCACGCAGCGTGCGCGAATACCTGGAAGCGCGCGGGGTCAGTGAGCAGCGCGTCGAAGTCTCCGGCGTTGGCGCACGCCAGCCGATCGCCGACAACAACACCAACGAAGGTCGCGCGCGCAACCGCCGGGTCGAGATCTTCCTGCGCGAGCCGCAAAAAGCTTCCTGACCCCGGTCCGGACGGGGTGCACCCCGGCTCGTAAAATCGGGCCATGACCTCGCGCCCCGTCCGTTCCCAGTATGAAGACTTCATGCGCCACGTCTTTGAGACGGGCGTGGCCAAAGGCGACCGCACCGGCACGGGCACGCGTAGCGTGTTCGGCCACCAGATGCGCTTCGACCTGAGCGAAGGCTTCCCGCTGGTGACGACCAAGAAGGTGCACCTGAAATCGATCATCCTGGAACTGCTGTGGTTCCTGCGCGGCGACTCGAACGTCAAGTGGCTGCAGGAGCGCGGCTGCACGATCTGGGATGAGTGGGCGCGAGACGATGGTGACCTCGGCCCGGTGTATGGCGTGCAATGGCGCAGCTGGCCGACACCCGACGGCGGCCACATCGACCAGATCACCGAGGTCATCAAACAGCTGAAGACCAACCCCGACTCGCGCCGCATCATCGTCAGCGCGTGGAACGTGGCCGACCTGCCGAAGATGGCGTTGATGCCGTGCCACGCGTTCTTCCAGTTCTACGTCGCGGACGGCAAGCTGAGCTGCCAGCTTTACCAGCGCAGCGCCGATATCTTTCTCGGCGTGCCGTTCAACATCGCCAGCTACGCACTGTTGACCCACATGCTGGCGCAGCAGTGTGATCTCGGCGTGGGCGATTTCATCTGGACCGGTGGCGACTGCCACATCTACGACAACCACACCGAACAGGTGAAGACGCAGCTGGATCGCGCGCCCTTCCCCTACCCGGTGCTGAACATCCGCCGCAAGCCGGCGTCGATCTTCGACTATGAGTACGACGACTTCGAGGTGCTGGACTACCAGCACCACGCGCCGATCAAAGCGCCGGTCGCCGTCTGATGACCACCATGTTTCTGACGCTCATCGCGGGCGTGGCCCATAACGGCGTGATCGGGCGCGACAACTCGCTGCTGTGGCACCTGCCCGAGGACATGAAGCACTTTCGCGCCGCGACGATGGGCGCGCCGGTGATCATGGGCCGCAAGACCTGGGACTCGCTGCCCGAGCGCTTCCGCCCGCTGCCTGGTCGCCATAACATCGTCTTGACACGGCAACGCGGCTTCGATGCGCCGGGCGCGACGGTGGTCGCCAATCTTGATGCTGCACTGACCGCGGCACGGCACAACAAGCCGGCGCGGGTTTTCGTGATCGGTGGCGAGCAGATCTACCGCGAGGCGCTGCCGCTGGCCGACGAGCTGATGCTGACCGAGATCGAGCGCGACTACGACGGCGACGCGCACTTCCCCGATTTCGCCCGCGATGCATTCGGCGAGGTCGAGCGTGAACGCCACGTCGCGGCAGCGCCCAACGACTTCCACTTTTCGTTCGTCACCTACCGGCGCCTGGCGCCCAGGAGCTGAAGATCTATGTCCGGACACGGCTTTCACGTCCACGGCCCGCACGACCATGAGCTGGAGCACGCGGCCCAGCACGACCCCGAGGGCATGGCTGGCCAGCTGGCGGTGATCACCGCGATTCTTGCCACCGTCGGCGCGCTGTTTTCGTACCAAGGCGGCGCCACGCAGGCCAACGCCGGCCTGCTGAAGAACGAAGCGGCGATCAAGAAGACCGAAGCGGCCAACCAGTGGAGTTACTTCCAGTCCAAGAGCACGAAGCAGTCGCTGGCCGAGTTCGCGCGCGACCTCGCGCCCGAGGACAAACGGGCCACCTACCAGGCCAAGATCGACCGCTACGAGACCGAAAAGAACGAGATCAAGAAGAAGGCCGAAGAGCTCGACGCCGAATCGCACGAGCGGGACGAGGCCAGTGAAGCGCAGATGCACCAGCACCACCGCTGGGCCCAAGCCACCACCGCGCTGCAAATCTCGATCGCGATGGCCGCGATCGCGCTGCTGACCAAGCGCCGCTGGCTCGAATGGGCCACGCTGGGCCTGGGCGGGCTGGGCATTGCGGTGGGCGTGGCCGCGTGGTTCCACATCTGAAGATGTGACATCCTGCAGCCGATGGGCCTTCATCGGCTGTAAGGGGCGCACGGGGCGGGCGACGAATTCAGGCGGCGGCACAGCCGACTCCTGGAATCGCTCATGACCCTCAAGACGCTCTCGCTTTCTCTCCTGTTTCCTCTGCTGCTGGGCACCTCGGCAGGCGCTGCCCAAGCCCAGCCCGTCCCGCCCACGATGCGGCCCGCGCTCAGCGGTCACACGTCACGGGGTGAAGCGCTGGACCTGGCGCAATGGCGCGGCCAGGTCGTGCTGGTCTACCTGTGGTCCACCGACTGCCCGGTTTGCCTCGACCGGCTGCCCGAGTTGCGCCGCAACCTCATGGGCTGGAGCGGCCGGCCGTTCGTGATCGTCGCCGTCAACCAGGACACCCGCTTGGCCGACTTCAAGGCCTACGAGCAAGCGCTCGACGCGGTGTCACCCTCAACGCCTCAGATGAAGCTGGTCTGGCGCCACGACCCGACGCACCGTGACAACCTGGGCGACATGCCCGTCCGACAACCGACCACGCTGCTGCTGAATCGCCGCGGTGAACTGGTCAAGGAAGTGCGTGGCGGCTGGTCGCCCGACATCTGGGACGAGATCGCCGAACAGGTCTTGAACTGACCGCCCCAACGCCGGTCGGTGGGTCTTGTAGCATCGGCGACCTACCACCGAGAGGTCGCCTTGAAATTCGCCACCTGGAACGTCAACTCGCTGGCCGTGCGCCTGCCCCAACTGCTGGACTGGCTGACGGCCAACCCGGTGGACGCGCTGGTGCTGCAGGAAACCAAGCTCACCGACGACAAGTTTCCCAAAGCCGAGATCGAAGCCGCGGGCTACCACGTGGTCTTCCACGGCCAGAAGACCTACAACGGCGTCGCGCTGCTGACGCGCGGCACGCTGGCCGACAAGGTGGTGAAGAACATTCCCAACCACGGCGACGACCAGGCTCGCCTGATCGCCGGCACGTTGGCCGGCGTTCGCGTGATCGGTGGTTACTTCCCCAACGGCCAGGCGCCTGGCAGCGAGAAGTTTCTCTACAAGATGCAGTGGCTGGRTGCGCTGCGCGAATGGCTGCGCGCCGAGCTGATCGAACACCCGCAGCTGGTGCTGATGGGCGACTTCAACATCGCACCGGAAGACGCCGACGTCTACGACCCGGTCGCCTGGGCCGGCCAGATCCACTGCACCGACGAGGAAAGAGGCCACTTCAAGGGCCTGCTCGGCCTCGGGCTGCACGACGCCTTCCGGCTCTTCGAACAACCACCCAAGAGCTGGAGCTGGTGGGACTACCGCGAACTGCGCTTCCGCAAGAACCAGGGCCTGCGCATCGACCACATCCTGGTCAGTGAGGCCCTGCGCCCGCGCGTGGCCGCCTGCACAATCGACAAGCTGCCGCGCAAGAACGAGCGGCCCAGCGATCACGCACCGGTCGTCGTCGAGCTCTCGCTGGTCTGAACCGAAGAAGCCGCGGCCAACGAAGGCCGCGGCGTCCACATCGCCAGCACGTTGCCGGCGATTGCCAACGCCACGCCGACCAGCGTCTCGCCGGTCCAGGTGAAGCCTTCGAGCAGCGACGACACCACCAGCGCGACCACCGGCGTCAACACGCCGATGTAGCCGGCGCGTGCCGGGCCGATGCGGTGCACCAGCGTGTAGAACGCGCCGAAGGTGACCACCGAGCCGGCCAGCGTCAGGTAGGCCAGCGAGACGATGAACGGCCCGCTCCAGGCGATCTGCCACGACCGCCCCGCCACCAACGCTGCGATCACCGAACCGAGCGCGCCGTAGGCCATCGCCCAGCCCAACGGCGACCAGCCACTGATGCCCTCGCGCTGGTAGCGTGCCGAGGCGATGGTCGACACCGACGACAGCAACACGGCGGCGGCCGTCAGCACCGCACCCAGCACCACCTCAGGCGATGCGCCGAGGCGACCGAATTCATGGGCAAAGATCAGCGCCACGCCGGCCAAGCCTAACGAACCACCCGCAGCCACCCGGCGTGACATCGGCGTGCCGAGGAACACACGCGCCGCCAGCATCCCGATCAGCGGCGACGTGGCATAGCCGACCGCCACGACACCGCTGACGACGAAGCGTTCGGCGTGGTAGATGCAGATGTAGCTGGCGCACAGCCCCGTCAGGCCTTGCAGCGCGAACATCGCGTGCAGGCGCGGCGTGAAGCGCAGTTCGAGCCGGCGCCAGTGGCTGTAGCCCAGCAGCGCGGCACCGGCCATGCCGAAGCGCAGCGCCACGCCGACCTCGGGGGCCACGGCGTCGATTTGGGCGGTGATGGCGAACCAGGTCGTGCCCCAGATCAGCACGCAGATGGCGTAGAGCGATGTCGTTGACATCGTTCGCAGTGTGTCATGGCGGGCCGAAGCGCATCGGCCAGCCCGCCATTCAACCCGCGCTTGCTGCGGACATCGGGCAGCCCATCAGTCGTCCAGCCCGAGCTCCTGGATCTTGCGCGTGATCGTGTTGCGGCCGATGCCCAGCTTCTGCGCCGCCTCGATGCGGCGGCCGCGGGTGATGCCGAGCGCGGTGCGGATCATGCGGGCCTCGAACTCACGCGTCAGGCCGTCCCACACATCGGGCTGGCCAGCTTCGAGCCGGCGCCGCGCCTCGGTTTCGAGATCGTTGAGCCAGCGTGCTTCCGCAGGGGCAACCGCCGTCGCCGCGGACATGTTGGCAGCGTCGACCGGATCGACGGTGCGCGCTGCTTCGGCTACCGGCGCAACGGCTGGTGTTGTCACGCGCTCGGTAGTGGCCTCCGACCCCGGTGCGCGGGCAATCAGCTCGACCGGCAAATCCTTGCCTTCGATCAGCTGCGCCGGCGCCATCACCGTCAACCAGTGGCAAAGGTTCTCGAGCTGGCGCACGTTGCCGGGAAACTCGAAGCCCTTCAGCTGCGTCAACGCATCGTCGCTGATGCGCTTGGGCTCGACGCCCAATTCCTTCGCGCTCTTTTGCAGGAAGAACTTGGCCAGCGCGGGCACATCGTCGGACCGCTCGCGCAGCGGCGGCAAACGCAGCCGGATCACGTTCAGGCGGTGGAACAGGTCTTCGCGGAACACGCCCTGGCGCACCCGATCCTCGAGGTTCTGGTGCGTCGCGGCGATCACGCGCACATTGGCCTTCAAGGGCTGGTGGCCACCAACGCGGTAGAACTGGCCGTCGCTCAGCACACGAAGCAAGCGCGTCTGCAGGTCGAACGGCATGTCGCCGATTTCGTCGAGGAACAGCGTGCCGCCATCGGCCTGCTCGAAGCGGCCGCGGCGCATCGTCTGCGCGCCGGTGAAGGCGCCGCGTTCGTGGCCGAAGAGCTCGCTTTCCAGCAAGTCCTTCGGGATCGCCGCGGTGTTGATCGCGATGAACGGGCCCTTGGTGCCGGCATCGCCGCGTGGGCTGTGGCGGTGCAGCGCATGCGCGACCAGTTCCTTGCCGGTGCCAGACTCGCCGGTGATCAGCACGGTCACGTTGCTTTGCGACAAGCGGCCGATGGCGCGGAACACGTCCTGCATCGCCGGCGCCTGGCCGAGGATCTCGGGCACCGGCTGGTGGCGCTCGTCGTTGATCTCTTCGCGCAGGCTTTCGTCGACCGCGCGGCGGATCAACTCGACCGCCTTGGTCAGGTCGAAGGGCTTGGGCAGGTACTCGAAGGCCCCGCCCTGGAAGGCCGAAACGGCACTGTCCAGGTCGGAGTAGGCCGTCATGATGATCACCGGCAGGCCCGGCAAGCGCTCCTTGACCTTGGCCAGCAGATCCAGCCCCGAGCCACCGGGCATGCGGATGTCGCTGACGAGCACCTGCGGTTCGTCGTCAGCCAGGGCGGTCAAGACATCGCGCGGGTTGGCAAAGCTGCGGACCGGCAATTGCTCGCGGGCCAGCGCCTTCTCCAGCACGAAGCGGATGGATTGGTCGTCGTCAACAATCCAGATGGGTTTCATCAAGTTTTTTCGGTGAGTCAGCGAAGGGCCACCCCAAGCTGACTCGTCCCCATCGAGGGGGCGGGCGCCGCTTGCGGCGACCGGGGGGTCGACGTCAAGGTAACGGAATCACGATCTTGAAGACCGTGCGTCCCGGCTCGCTGTCGCATTCGATCGTGCCCTGGTGTTGCTGCACGAAAGTCTGCGCCAGTGTGAGCCCGAGTCCTGAGCCGCCGTCCCGCCCTGACACCAGCGGATAGAAGATGCGTTCTCTCAGGTGCTCGGGGACGCCCGGCCCGTTGTCCTGGATATGCAATTCCAATGCCAGTCGATAGCGCTGCTTGCCAATCGTCACCTGTCGGGCGATCCGCGTGCGCAAGGTGATCAGCGCGTCGCCCTGTTCGATGCGCTCTGAAAGGGCCTGCGTGGCGTTCTGAACGATGTTCAGCACCGCCTGGATCAGCTGCTCGCGGTCGCCGCGGAATTCGGGAATCGACGCGTCGTAGTCGCGCTGCACGCGCAGGCCGCGCGAATGCTCGACCAGCGCGAGTGAGCGAACCCGCTCGCAGACCTCGTGAATGTTGACGTCGCCCACCACATGGGGCTTGCGGTGCGGCGCGAGCAGGCGGTCAACCAGCGTCTGCAGCCGGTCGGCCTCGTGGATGATGACCTGGGTGTACTCGGTCAGCTCGGGCGAATGCAGGTCCAGCGCCAGCAACTGCGCAGCGCCACGGATGCCGCCGAGCGGGTTCTTGATCTCGTGGGCCAGGTTGCGGATCAGCTCCTTGGTGACCTCCGCCTGGCCCATCACACGCTCTTCGCGGTCCTGCCGGGTCTGCTGTTCGATCTCGATCATCTCGACCAGGATGCGGCCGCCGATGCGCTCGGTCTGGCTGACGATGATGTGGACCGGCAGCGGCTCGGCATGGCCGACGCCGGCACGGCGCAGCGCGCCTTCGAAACGCCGGGTGCTGAACTCGTTGCGCGCCACCGCGTCGATGGCTTCCAGCAGCGCGGCGGGCTCACGCAGCCATTCATGCAGCGGGCGCTTGGTCAGCGTTCGGCGAGAAACGCCGATCACCGACTCCAGCTGCGCATTGGCGAACAGGCAGTCGCCCTTGGGCTCGACCACGGCCACCATCGTGGCCAGCAGGTCCAGTGCTTCCAAACCCTTGCTGTCGGCCCGCCGCGCGGCCGCGGCTGCGCCGAGGAGTTTCACGCCGGCAACTTGGCCAGTTCGCGTTTGATGGCGGCGATGTCCGCCTCTTGGCGCGCGATGGCGGCTTTCATCTCCGCCACGCGGTCGATGTAACGCTGGGCGTTGCGCGACTCGTCACCTCGCCGCTCAGGCTCGCCGTTGTTGAAGTCGCGCCTCAGCGCTTCGAGCTGCTCTTCAGCGCGTCGCAACTCGGCTTCGAGGATGCGGCGCGCATCGCTGTCGCGCGTGCGCTGCTCGGCCGACTCGATGCGGTCGGTCTTGGGGCCCGACGCGTTGCCTGCGACCGGCCGCGGCTTCGGGCCGGCGATGGTGGTGGGCTGCTGCGCCTCGCGGGCCTTGCAGCCCTTGGCTTCGGCCTCTTTCGCGCTCAGCGTGTTGGTGAACACGTTGCCGGGGCAGATGTAATAAACGGACGGCGTTTGCGCCAGGGCGCCAGCGGCGGCCAGCGCGAGTGCGGGCAGCACGAACAGTTGGCGGGAGATGGCCTGGGTCATCATTCGAGCGATTGTGACGCTAAACACTTGAAACGCCCCAGACCCGCATGCGGCCGACCGTTGCGGGAATGAAAATGGGCAAGGCCCGTCGCCCATTTCGCGCAGCAAAAAGGCGGCCGAAGCCGCCTTGTGCATTGAACTGACGTTGTCAGATCAGAGCGCGTAGTACATGTCGAACTCGACCGGATGGGTCGTCATGCGGAAGCGCTGGACTTCCTGCATCTTCAGGTCGATGTAGGCGTCGAGGTAGGCGTCGGTGAAGACACCGCCCTTGGTCAGGAACGCGCGGTCCTTGTCCAGGTAGTCCAGCGCCTGGTCCAGGCTGTGGCAGACGGTCGGGATCTTCGCGTCTTCTTCCGGCGGCAGGTGGTACAGGTCCTTGGTGGCGGCTTCGCCCGGGTGGATCTTGTTTTCCACGCCGTCCAGGCCAGCCATCAGCAGCGCCGAGAAGGCCAGGTACGGGTTGGCAGAAGGATCCGGGAAGCGCGCTTCGATGCGGCGGCCCTTCGGGTTGGCGACGTACGGGATACGAATCGAGGCCGAACGGTTCTTGGCCGAATAGGCCAGCTTCACCGGGGCTTCGAAGCCGGGCACCAGGCGCTTGTACGAGTTGGTGCCGGGGTTGGTGATCGCGTTCAGCGCACGGGCGTGCTTGATGATGCCGCCGATGTAGTACAGCGCGAATTCGCTCAGGCCGGCATAGCCGTCACCGGCGAACAGGTTCTTGCCGTCCTTCCAGACCGACTGGTGCACGTGCATGCCCGAACCGTTGTCGCCGACGATCGGCTTCGGCATGAAGGTTGCCGTCTTGCCGTAGGCATGGGCCACGTTGACGATGATGTACTTCTGCAGCTGCAGCCAGTCAGCGCGCTGGACCAGGGTCGAGAACTTGGTGCCGATTTCCATCTGGCCGGCGGTCGCCACTTCGTGGTGGTGGACCTCGACCGGGATGCCCATCTGCTCGAGCAGCAGGCACATTTCAGAGCGCATGTCTTGCGCCGAGTCGACCGGCGGGACCGGGAAGTAGCCGCCCTTGACGGTGGGACGGTAGCCGGTGTTGCCGTGCTCGTATTCCTTGCCGGTGTTCCAGGCGGCTTCCTCGGACTCGATCTTCGAGAAGCAGCCGGACATCGAGACGTCCCAGCGCACGCTGTCGAAGACGAAGAACTCGGGTTCCGGGCCGAAGAAGGCGGCGTCGCCCAGGCCGGCGCTCTTCATGTAGGCCTCGGCGCGCTTGGCCAGCGAACGCGGGTCGCGCTCGTAGGGCTTGCCGTCGCCCGGCTCGATCACGTCGCAGGTCAGCAGCAGCGTGGGTTCTTCGAAGAACGGGTCGATGTTGGCGGTGTTCGGGTCCGGCATCAGCAGCATGTCGGAGGCTTCGATGCCCTTCCAGCCGGCGATCGAGGAACCGTCGAACGCGTGGCCGGCGGTGAACTTGTCTTCGTCGAAGGCGGACGTGGGCACGGTGACGTGCTGTTCCTTGCCCCGGGTATCGGTGAAACGGAAGTCAACGAACTTGACTTCGTTGTCCTTCACCATTTGCAGCACGTCGGCGACGGTCTTGGCCATCAAAAAGGCTCCTGGCGGATGAGTTGTGTCAACGGAAATTGTGCGATCGATGCCGCCCGCGGGTCACCCGCCAGACCAAGCCGGTGAGCGCCCCGTGGCGACCACGGCGCGGGCAATGTAGCAGAATCCATGCCCACAAATGGGGATCGCCCGCGCCCCGCCGTGGGTGGCCCGCGGCGGGCCGGAAATCGGTGCCCTCAGGCGGATGCAGCGGCCGCGGCCGCGGCGGACCAGCCGAGCAGGCGCAAGGTCTCGTTGTCCGGCGGCATCAGAATCGTCCCCTCGTCAGCGAAACCCAGCGAGGCCAGGAGCCCGAGTGATGGCTCGTTCGTGGGTGTGACGATAGCGACCACTCGCTTCAGGCCCAACACCTCCCGGCCCCAGGCCAGTACAGCCCGCGCCGCCTCGCGCGCAAACCCCTGGCCGCGGGCGACCGGAAGGAAGGCGTAGCCGATGTCGATGTCCGGCAGGCTGTCGCGCTTGATCAGCCCGCACATGCCCACCGGCACACCGTCGGCGATCCGCTCGACGAGGTACAGCCCAAAACCGAGCTTCTCGCACATGCCCGTCGGACCATTGCGCAGAAAGGCTTCCGCCTGCTCGCAAGTGCTCACATTGCGTTGACCGATGTTGGCGATCCAGTCCGGATCGTTGACCAGTTCGATGATGAACCGCTGGTCGGCTTCGGATTCGGGCTGGAACCAGCGCAGCCTCAGCCGCGATGTCCGCAAGACCTCATGCTGCACCATCATGGAGCTCAGTTATGCACCAACATGGGTTGATGCTAGCGCACCTATTCGGTGCTGAATTCGACGCCGGGCAAAGCCCTCAGCCCGGCCTGCAGCGCGCCGAAGGCGGCATCGACCTCCGACGGCTCGCCCTTGACGCCCAGCTCGATGTGGCGGCCTCGCTGCGGGTGGTCGACGCTGGGCAGGCTGAAGACACGCACGCCGGCGAACTCGGCCTCGATCTGCTCCATCAGCGGCGTCAGCGTAGCTTCCATGCTGCCCTTGACGTACAGCGCGCGCTCGGCATGGGCGGCCGGCTTGAGGTGGCCGTAGCGGTGGTCGAGCAGCCACTCGATCATCGGGTGCGCCATCACCGGGAAGCCCGGCACGAAGTGCACATCGCCCAGGCTGAAGCCGGGGATCTTGTTGTACGGGTTCGGGACGAGCGTGGCGCCTTCGGGGAACACGCCCATGTTCAGGCGGTGGACGTTGTCGGCCCGGTCAGGTTCGTAGGGGATGCCCTGCTCGATCGATACGTCGCGCATGCGCTCTTCGATCAGCAGCTTCGCCTCGGGGTGCAACGCCAGCGGCCGCCCACTGGCCGCCGCGGCACATTGGCGGGTGTGGTCGTCGGGCGTGGCGCCGATGCCACCGCAGCTGAAGACGATGTCGCCACTGGCCAGCGCGTCTTTCAGCGCCGCGGTGATCAGCGGCCGCTCGTCGCCGATGTATCGGGCCCACGCCAGCGCATGGCCACGTGCGGCCAGCAGCTCGATCACCTTGGCCATGTGCTTGTCTTGCCGGCGGCCGGACAGGATCTCGTCGCCGATGATGATCAGGCCGAATTTCATGGGGCAGTGCCAGGCAGGTCGGGCAAGGGGGAAGCAGGCGGCGGCGTCACTTCAACCACCACCGCGCTCGCGCTGGCGCGTTGCAGCTGCAGCGCCGCCAGCAGGTAGTGGGCGAACCACAGCGCCGAGAAGGCGAAGACCAGCGTGTAGAGCCAGACCGACACCGCCATCAGCAGCGGTGCAAAAACCAGCGTCATTGCGCTAACGGCCCAAATCATCGACGGCGCGGCGCCCAGGAAGCCGGTGATGATGCCCATCAACAGCAACTGCCAGCCATACAGCCCCATCAGGCTGCGACGCTCCTCGCGGCTGGCGTGTTCGCCCAGCACGTCGAAGGCCATCACGCGCGTCGTCAGCCAGCCCCAGATCAGCGGCGGCACGATCAGCACGACGCCAGGGATCAGCCAGAACGGCATCGTCACGAAGCTGGCCACCAGGGCCAGCGAAGTGCAACCCAGGCCCCAGAGCGCGCCTTGCCAGAAGGACGCGCCACGCTTGCGTTCGAGTTGCGGAAAACGCCGCTCAGCGACCAGGCTGACGATCGCCGGCGTCATCAGCAACGCCACCAGCATCAGTGAAGCGACCACCACCACCGGCACCGCCAGCGCGACGACGATCAATGCCGCCAGCGCCACGCGGAAGTGCGGGCCGAGACCGGCGTCGATCCACTTCAGCAGTGGTTCGATCAGCGACCAGCCTTCCAGCGTCTCGCGCACCCCCGCCAGTGACGACTCCCAGAAGAACCAGCCCAGCGCCAGCGACGCGCCGCCGGCGATCAGCAATGGCAGCAGCGACAGCCCGATGACCCGCGGCATCAGCAGGTAGGCCAGGGCGCGCCAGAAGGAATCGAGCAGCAGTCGCATCGAGGTAGCGCGCGCCCGTTGGGGGCTCAGCGCAGGTTGCCGGTGTGGCCGAGAGAATAACGGCCCGGCTGCGGCCAGACGGTCAAACCATGCGGCTCGGCGCCGACCTTGATCTGCGCCACGTCGCCGGTCGTCGTGTCGAAGCGGTAGATCACGTCGTCGTAGCGCGCGGCCAGCCACAGCCACTTGCCGTCGGCGCTGACGTTGCCCATGTCGGGGCTGCCACCGCCGGGCACGGCCCAACGGGCCACCACCTTGTCGATCGCGAAGTCGATCACCGCCACGCCGCCATCACCCAGGCGCGGGCCGTGGATCTTGTGCGAGCCGCGGTTGGCCACGTACAGACGCTTGCCGTCGCGGCTGGGGTACAGGCCGTGCGCGCCGATGCTGGTCGGGATGAAGCCGATCTGCTTGAACGATGCACCGTCGACCACGTGCACACCGTCGGCATGCATGTCGGCGATGTAGAACTTCGAGCCGTCGGGTGAGCTGCGGATGTCCTGCGGCATGCCCTTGGTCACCGTGCAGATCTCGGTCTCGCTGGGCTCCCAGACCTTGCCCGGCTCGGTGCGCGGCGCCTTGGTTTCCTTGAAGCGCGTGGCCGGCATCTGCAGCTTCAGGTAGCCCAGCACCTGGCGCTCGACCAGGTCGATCTTGACCAGCGAACCACTGAACTCGCAGGTGAAGAAGGCGTAGCGGCCGTCGATCGAGAAATCGGCGTGGTTGACGCCGGGGCAACCTGGCACGTCAATCGAGTACTGCAGCGCCATCGTCTGCGGATCGCGGAAGTCCAGCCGCTTGCGCGCCTCAGCGACGACGATGGCCGACTTGCCGTCGGGCGTCGCGTACATGTTGTACGGGTCATCCACCGGCACCGCCTTGCCAGGCTGGCCGGTCTTCGGATCGATGGGCGTCAGGCTGCCGTCGGTGCGGCCTTCGGCGTTGTTGGTCACCCACAGCGTGCGCAAATCCCACGCGGGCACGATGTGCTGCGGGCTGTTGCCGACCTTGAAGCGGTCGACCACCTTCATCTCGCGCGGGTCGACGACGTAGACATCGTTCGAGCGCAGGTTGGGCACGTAGATGCGCTCGAGGTCACCCGCCAGCGCCGGGCTCACCTTGCCGGCCGCCGTTTCGCTGTAGAGGTTGCGCGGGTCGACCACCGGCGGCATGCCGGGCACGGTGGTGATGCTGGGCACCGACGCTGCCGCAGCCGGCGCACTGGCGGCCAAGGCTTGGGCTGCCTCGGGCACGGCGGTCGCCGAGGACGACTCGCCGTGCACCTGGTGCACGACCAAGGCGCCGATACCTGCCAGCAGCGCCAAACAAACACCGAGCGCGCGACCGGACCTGCGCTTCTTCGTCATGACAAATTCCAAACGGGATCGAGAGAGGGAGAGAAAACGTTGCTAGCGCAGCGGCGGTTGAACGTGAGGTGGGGTGCGAGGCTGATCCGAGGAGGCGAGACGCTTCTGGATGGCCGCCACGCTAGTGTCCACGATGAGCTTGACGCCGAGTTGTCCCAAGTCAGCCGTGGCGCGACGTGGGTCACCTTGAACGCCATCTTGTGATGCGCCGGCGCCACGGGCCAGCCGGTCGAGCCGGTCGAGCCGGACCATCGACGGGTCCAACGCCAGCGTCAAGGCCGTGTCGGCCAGACCGGCGTGGATACCGATCTCGTCGGCGCTGAAGCCGCGTGCGCGCAGGGCATCGACATAGGCCGTTTGCGTCGTCCGATAGTACTCGACCAAGGCGTGGGTGCGGCAGGCCGGCCGCGCCGAGCGGGGTCTTTCGCGCTCCAGCCGTGCGGCCACCTGCTCGAGGTTGCGCTGGTAGCCGCCGTGGTCGCCCAGCAGCACCACGTCGCGAAAGCCGTGGTGGCACAGGCTCTGGGCGGCGGCGACGAGCACGGCTTCGAACGCCGGCTCGGGGATGGAGATCGTGCCGGCAAAGCGCATGTGCGCCGCCGGGGGCTCGATCGAGCCTTCGGGCACATACGCCAGCACCGGCGCCACCAGCGTCTGGCCCAGCCGCTGCGCGATCTGCAGCGACAGCGCCCGCACGCGCTGGTTGTGCTTGCCCAGCGCCAGGTGCGGGCCGCTTTGCTCGGTGCCGCCGATCGGCAGCAGCACCGTGGTCGCGCCGGCCGCGATGCGATCACGCAGCTCGGGCGAGGTCAGCGCGTCGAGCTCGAGGCTGTCCGCCGGCGCGGCGCCGGCAGCGCCACAGCACAGCAGGCCGGCGATCAGCCAGCGCCAGCGCATGACGGGACCACAGCCTGCGTTCAGTCGTCGTCGCCGCCCAGCAGGCCGCCAAGCAACCCGCCGGTGGCGAAGCCGCCCAGCACCGAGCCTTCTTCGCGTGAACCACCACGCTGCGGCGCCGCGGCGAACACACGGCTGGCCAGGCGCGAGAACGGCAGGCTCTGCAGCCACACGGTGCCGGGGCCGCTCAGCTTCGCGAAGAACAGGCCTTCGCCGCCGAACAGCGCGGTCTTGATCTTGCCGACGTACTGGATCTCGAAGTTCACGTTGGGCGTATAGGCCACGACGCAACCGGTGTCGACCATCAGCGTCTGGCCGGGCAGCAGATCACGCTTGACCACGGTGCCACCGGCGTGCACGAAGGCCAGGCCGTCGCCTTCGAGCTTCTGCATGATGAAGCCCTCGCCGCCGAAGAAGCCGACCGACAGCTTCTGCTGGAAGTGCAGGCCGATCGACACGCCGCGCGCAGCGCAGAGGAACGCGTCCTTCTGGCAGATCAGCGTGCCGCCCATCTTGGACAGGTCCATCGGCAGGATCTTGCCCGGGTACGGCGCTGCAAACGCCACGCGCTGCTTGCCCGAGCCCTGGTTGGTATAGACGGTGATGAACAGCGATTCGCCGGTGATCAGGCGCTTGCCGGCGCCCATCAGCTTGCCGAGGAGACCGCCGCCCTGTTTGCCACCGTCGCCGAAGACGGTGTCCATCGCGATCGAGCCGTCCATGAAGAACAGGCTGCCGGCTTCGCCGACCGCCGCTTCGCCCGGGTCGAGCTCGACCTCGACGAACTGCATCTCCGAGCCCTTGATCTCGTAGTCCACCACATCCATCGCCATCTCGAATTCCCCTGTTGTCGTCAGGCGGCACTTGCCGCAGAGGGGCGAATGGTACTGAAATCCGCACCTTGCGTTGGCGACCCGCCGGCGCTTGAGGCGACTGCTGACCACCAGACCCGGCTGTCATGTCCTTTCCGCCACGCCCCGCCCTTCGCAGGCGACTGCTGCCGCTGTTGGTCGGCGGCGCGCTGTGTCTGGCGGCCATCGGGGCCGGGTTGGCAATGCTGAAGCCGGCGCGGCCCGCGCCAGGCGTCGTCGTGGCCACACCAGCAGCGCAGGCACCGTCGGCAGCCTCGACCGGCTCGGGTGCCCGCGCAACTGCAGCACCCGAGGCCCTGCGCGCCGAGGTGCCTTTGCTCGACGCGCAGCAATGGGCGCAGCTGCAGCAGTCACTGGCCGGCCACCCCCAGGCCGACGCCGAGGCGGCGCGCATCATCGAGTTGCTGGCCTACCAGCGCTCAGTGCAGCAGTTCCGCGCCGAGCGCCTGGCCGGCGCCGGCGCATCCAGCCCGACGCTGGTCGCGTTGGCGCGCCGCATCGATGAAGGCCTGGACGCCCGCATTGCCAACGGCGAGGTCAGCGGCCCCGAAGCACAGCGGCTGAAGGCCGCCTTGCTGGAGGTGCTGGAGCCCGACGCGAGCCGACGCGCCGAGGCACTGACCGCCTGGCGCCAGGCCCAACTCGGCGCCCACCCGCCGCAGACCGACCCGCGCGATGCCCAGCTGCTGCAGGCGCAGCAGGTGCTGGTGGCGCGCTGGCGCCGTGATGCCCCGGCCGGGACGGCCCCCGATGCGCTGGTGGCGCAGCTCGAGGCGCTGCGCCAGCGCATATACGCCTCCCCCTCCACCAACCAGGGAAAAACGCCATGATCGACAGACCCGTGTCTTCGTTGCTGCGCCGCCTTCTCGCGGCCTTGGCTCTCTTACTGCTGGCGCCATGGGCGCACGCCGCGTGGTTCATCTGGGAAACCATCGAATTGCCGCTGTCCAGCGGCGCCGCGTGCGGCAACGGCACGCCCTACCGCTTCTTCGTCAACCGAACACCGCTGAACAGCCACCTCGCGATCACCTTCGAAGGCGGCGGTGCCTGCTGGGACCAGGACGCCTGCGAGGGCGTCGGCGCCTACAGCGCGACGAACCCGGACGGCATCCCGGCCGACTACATGAGCCTGCCGAACTCGGCCGCGGGTGGGCTGGTGACGCCGTTCTCTGCCCGCGTCGACCCCTTCGAAGGCGTGCGCACGCAGGACTGGACACTGGTCTACATGCCCTACTGCACCGGTGACGTGCACACCGGCAACCTGGTCCATGTCTACAACGACAAGCGGCCCGACCAGCCGCGGGTGCAGTACCACCGCGGCCAGGCCAATGTGAAAGCCGCTGCCGACTGGATGCGAAAGAACCTGGGCCGTCCCGGCAACATGCTGTTGACCGGTTTCTCGGCCGGCGGAGTGGGCTCGACCGCCAATTACGC
>NZ_JBFUGE010000025.1:0-28531 GCF_056403075.1 Ideonella sp. P3_A4
GCCATGCCGTGCGTTCGCTGCTCGAAGAACCGCTGCTGCTGCTGGAGCCACTGGCGCAGCGCCTGCGGGTGCGCATCGCGGTGCAAGCAGAAGGCGAGCCCGAGATCGACTGCGACGGCGTGATGATCGAGCAGGTGCTGGTCAACCTGCTGCGCAATGCGCTCGAATCGCTGCCGGTGGCCGACAGCCCCGGCCAGCACGCCGTGCCGCCGCCCGACACAGTGACCGTTCAGCTGCGGGTCGACGATGGCCATGTCGTCGTCAGCGTGGCCGACCGGGGCCATGGCCTGGCCGACCCGGCGCAATTGTTCCAACCTTTCTACACGACCAAGTCCGACGGCATGGGCCTGGGCCTGGCGATCTGCCGCACGGTGATCGAAAGCCACGGCGGCCGGCTCTGGGCCGAGCCGCGCGAGGGTGGCGGCACCTGCTTCCACTTCCGCCTGCCGCTGGCCGGCGACACTGGGCCCGTCATGGCCGCTGCGGCGGTACCCTCACCTCTTCACACGCCTGCCGAATGAGCAACGCTTCTGCCACCATCGCCCTGATCGACGACGACCCTTCCGTGCGCCGCTCGCTGGCCATGCTGCTCGACACGCGCGGCTGGGCCAGTGTCGAGTTCGAGCGCGCACAGGACTTTCTCGACGACCCGCAGCCCGAGCGTTTTGGCTGCCTGGTGCTCGACGTGCGCATCCCCGGCATGAGCGGGCTCGAGCTGTACGACGCGCTGACGCGGCGCGCGCAGCGCAGCCTCGCCTACATGCCGCCGGTGCTGTTCCTGACCGGCCATGGCGACATCCCGATGGTGGTGCAGGCGCTGAAGCAAGGCGCGGCCGACTTCCTGGAAAAGCCGGCTGACCCGCGCACCTTGATCGACGCCATCGGCCGCGCGCTGGCGACCGACCGCGAAGCCCGCCGCACGCACGAGGGCCGCGCCGGCCTGGTTGCCTCGATCAACGAGCTGACGCCGCGCGAACGCGAGGTGCTGGGCGAGATGATCAACGGCTATCTGAGCAAGCAGATCGCCGCTCACCTGAACATCAGCACCAAGACTGTCGAGGCGCACCGGCTGCGCATCTACCAGAAGTTCAACGTGCACACCAGCATGGAGCTGGCCGCACGGCTGCGCGATGTGCCGCCGAGCCTCTGGCAGAACGCCTCGGCCTAACCTGAATCTGTGGTGGCATCCGTCAACAGCACCCGTTCGACCGCGACCATGACCTGGTCGATGTAGGTGCGACGCATCAGCGCAGCGTCTGACCACGGGTAGCGGCGGTTGACCAGCGCAGCCTGCAGGTAGCCCAGCATCATCGCGAAGCGGATGTCGCCGGCCAGCTTGAGGTGCGTCGGCCCGGCGCCGATCTCGCGCGCCACGTCGGCCGTCACGCCCTGCACCAGCTGCAACAGCTCGCCATACACCGGCACCTGGGTCAGCCCAGCCGTGGGCGTGTTCTGCGTCACCTTGTCGGTCTGGTAGACGAGCCGGTAGTGGTCGGGGTGGGTCTCCCAGTAGCCGATGAAGGCCTCGATCATTGCGCGCTGGCGCGCCCGGCCGCTGTGCTGCGCATCGACCGCCGCGCGCATCTCGTCACAGGTGGCGCGCAGCACCGCCTGCCACAGCCCGCGCAGCAGCTCGGCCTTGTCGGCGAAGTAGCGGTAAGGCGTCATCACCGACACCCCCACCTGCTCGGCCACTGCACGCATCGTCACCGCGTCCAGCCCGCCGCCGGCAAATAAGCTCATGGCCGCGTCCATCAGCTCTTCGCGCAGCTGCTGCGCGTCTTCCGCACTGCCGCGACGCACACGCCGGCGGGTGGGCGCAGCCACGGGTTCGGCAGCGGCCTCGGCGGTGGAACGCGATCGCGGCATCGTCACATCTCCCCTTCGGCAGCGACTCAGGCAGAGCTGAGTGGCCAATCAGTGTATTTATACATAAATTTACTTGTTACTTTATCTATTGCCAACCCCGCTTCGAGCCGAAAGTCAGGTCAGCGTGAAGGTGCCGGCGTCGCCCGTCCCCTCCCCGTCCGATCTTTCTCTCTCGACTTGGGAGCCTGCGATGAGTTTCATGAACAAGCTGTCGGTGCGCGGCAAGCTGGCACTGGCCTTCGGCTGCGTGCTGCTGCTGATGGGCCTGCTGGGTGCGCTGGCGGTGCTGCAGCTGTCGCGGGTCAACGACCAGACCGAGTCGCTGCTGGTCTACCGCCTGCCCGGCGTGCGTGACAGCCTGCGCATGGCCGAGTCCGCCACCCGCTACCGCACCCGCGAGTACCGGCTGCTGGTCAGCGACATCGGCGAGCTGCCGCAAGCGGCCGAACGTCTGAAGCAGTCCGAGGCCGAGTTCGACGCGGCGCGCAAAGCCTATGCCGAGTTCATCGTCGACGACCAGGAGCGCCAGCTCTTCGAGGCGGCGATGGTGAGCTGGCAGGCTTACCGCGGTGAGTCAGGCAAGCTGGTGGAGCTGCTGCAGACGGGCGACGCCGAGGCCGCGCGCCAGCAGGTCGTCGGCGTCGGCGTGAAGCGGTTCGAAGAGGCCATCGGCGGCATTCGCAAGCTGGCCGAGTACAACGACGAGCACGCCAAGGTCGATGCGGCCCTGGCCCAGCGCATCTTCCGCAACAGCCGACTCGGCGTGATCATCGCAGTGCTGATCGCGATCGGCGTCGCCATCGGCCTGGGTGGCCTGATCGGCCGCGCGATCGCGAACCCGCTGAACGACGCGGTCGGCCTGGCGCGCACCGTGGCCGCCGGTGACCTGACACGCAGCAACGAAACCCAAGGTACCGACGAGGTCGCGCAACTCGGCCGCGCGCTTGGCGACATGGTGCAGAAACTGCGCGAGGTGGTGAGCGACGTGCGCAGCGGCGTCGAGTCGGTGAGCACCGCGTCATCGCAGATCGCGACCGGCAACATCGACCTGAGCCAGCGCACCGAAGAACAGGCCTCGAACCTGCAGCAGACGGCGGCGTCGATGGAAGAGCTGACCTCGACGGTCAAGCAGAACGCCGACAACGCGCGCGCTGCGTCGCAACTGGCCGCCGGTGCGGCCGCGGTGGCGGCGCGCGGTGGCCAGGTGGTGGGCAACGTCGTCACGACGATGAACGACATCACGACCAGCTCGCGCCGCATCGCCGACATCAYCAGCGTGATCGACGGCATCGCSTTCCAGACCAACATCCTSGCGYTGAACGCTGCCGTCGAGGCYGCSCGCGCCGGYGAMCASGGCMGKGGYTTYGCGGTGGTGGCGGSCGAGGTGCGCAACCTGGCGCAACGCTCGGCGCAGGCAGCGAAAGAGATCAAGGTCCTGATCGAGCAGAGCGTCGAGAAGGTCGACACCGGTGCCCGCCTGGTCACCGAAGCGGGCACGACGATGGACGACATCGTGCGCCAGGTCCAGAAGGTGACCGACCTGGTGGGCGAGATCTCGGCGGCGAGCGTTGAGCAGTCCAAGGGCATCGAGCAGGTCAGCCACGCCATCGCGCAGCTCGACCAGGTCACGCAGCAGAACGCCGCGCTGGTGGAGGAATCGGCCGCCGCGGCCGAGAGCATGAAGCACCAGGCCGCTCAGCTCGCCCAGACGGTGTCGATCTTCAACGTCGGCGGCCACCTGCAGGCGGCCTGACCCAGCAAGCACATCATCCCGCCGGGCATCGGACCCGGTGATCCCGCATGAAGAAGTTGTTTCGTGATCTGGGCTGGCATGGGTTGCTGGTGGTGGGAATGGCCGCGCTGCTGTTACCTGCCGCCGGCATTGYCACACTGGACGCGCTGGACCTCTATGACCTGAGCGGCGGCGGCTCGGCGCCACGCGCCAAAGCGTCGGACCCGACACCGGAGCCCGCGCCCGCGTGGCTCGACCCGCTGAACTTCGTCGCACAGACCGTCGACGGCCACGTGGTGACGCTCGAGGTGGCGATCGACGCGCCCGACAAGACCACCCACCGCGCGCTGGCTTCTGACACCGCGCAGCTGATGCTGCTGCTGAAGCTGCAGGTCGGCACGATGCCCGCGACCGAGTTGAAGGGCCCCGGTGGCATCGAGCGACTGGCCACCCGCATGTTGAATGCGTTGCGGGACTACATGGGCGACGATGCCGACGACCAACTGGTGCAGGTGCGTCGAGTAGCGATCGGCAACCTGGTCGTGCGCCGGCCTTGAACCTGCGCGTTAGAAGCGGTAGATGACGCTGTTGAAGTCGGCGACCGCGAAGGCGTAGAGAAACTGCAACTCTTCGTCGTGCAAGTTGCGGATGCCGTGTTCGGCATCGCCGGGGATGAAGACCAGTGTGCCCGCCGACACGTCGTGGCTGACACCATCGATCGTGACTTCACCACGGCCCGCGAGCATGAAGTAGGTTTCGGGTTGGGTGTGCCGGTGCGGCGACAACGCTTCGCCAGGCCGCAGCCGCGCCACGCCCATCACCATGTTGGCGCCTTCGGCCGGGTTGCTGCCGAGCAGGTCCTTCCACGTGATCTGCCCACGCTCGGCCACCTGCTCGGCTGGCCAGCCTTGCCAGTCGAGATCAGCCAGCCGACGAACGATCGCCTGCGTGGCCATGTCTAGCGACCTGACTTGTAGCGCAACCAAGCCTTGTTGTAGGCCCTGAGCACGTCGTCTTCCTGCGGCGTGTACGAGAACAGATCGCCCATCGTCGCGTCGGTCAGGTACAGCGTCGGGTCATTCGCCAACTCGGGCGCGACGAGCGTCTTGGTCGCCGACACCGCGCCCGGGTAGGTGATCTGGTTCGTCGTCTCGGCGGCGATGTCGGGCTGCAGCAGGAAGTTGATCCACTTGTACGCGGCCTCCTTGTTGGCCGCGTCTTTCGGGATGCCCATCATCGTGAACCACAGCCCGCCCTGGCCCTTCGGCGAGATGAAGCGAATGTCGTAGTCGCGCCCCGCCGCCTTGGCGCGTCGCTTCATCACATGCACATCGCCCGACCAGCCGTTGGCGATGCACAGGTCGCCGCCGGCGAAGTCGTTGATCATGTTGTACGAGAACAGCTTCACATGCGGGCGGATCTTCATCAGCTCCTTGTGCGCGTCGTCCAGGTCTTTCAGGCTGGCGCTGTTCGGGTCGCGGCCCATGTGGGCCAGCGTCATCGTGTAGATCGACGAAGAGTCGATCAGCCCGATGCCGCACTTGGCAAACTTGGCCGCGTACTCGGGCTTGTAGAGCAGATCGAGGCTCAGCGGCGGCAGCTCGCCACCGAACGCCTCGCGTGCGCGGGTCACGTTGATCACCATCGCCTCGATGCCGTAGACATACGGCACGCCGTAGCGGTTGCCCGGGTCGGTGATCGCGACCTTCTTCATGATGCCCGCATCGAGGTTGGCGCGGTTCGGGATCCTGGTCCAGTCGATCGGCTCATAGATGCCGGCCTCGATCTGCTTGGCCATGTAGTTCGAACTGGGGTAGACCACGTCGTAGCCGCTGCGGCCCGACAGCAGCTTGGCCTGCAGCGTGTCGTCGCTGTCGATGACACCGTAGTTGACTTTGATGCCGGTCGCCTTCTCGAACTTCTTGACCACTTCGGGGCCGATGTAGTCGGAGAAGTTGGCGACGTTCAGCTGGCCCTGCGCAAAGGCCAGCGGCGCCGCCAAACCCAGCAGCGCACCAAGGCACCACCGCATGACGCGACGACAAGGGGCAGGTTGATCGGTCATGGGCGGTACTCCTGAAGACCTGCGATCGATACTACTATACGGTTGTACAACAAGCACATCAGGGTATCTGCTGTGATTTGCTGGCCGGCCGTTCAACAGTAGACCCACAGCACGCGCGCAATGCGTTGCGTGCGGTTGGCGTAACGCGTCGGTGCGCCGCTCGGCAGTTGGCACGCATCGCCTGGGCCCAGCGTGCAGGGCTCGCCGTTCCACCACACTGTCACCTCGCCTTCGAGCACATACATCGCCTGCTCTTCATGCTCGACCAATGCGCGTTCGCCGGTGTCAGCGCCCGGGGCCAGCTGGCTTTCCAGCACGCACAAGCGGCCCGCCATCGTCGGCGACACCAGGTGGTCGACGAAGCCATCGGCATAACGCAGCGTGCGCCGCTCGGCAGGCCGCGTGGCCCAGCTGTGCGACGGTGGTTCGGCCAGATAGAAGTAGCCGCCCGGCACACCCAGCCGCTCGGCGATCAAGTTCATGTCCAGCACCGTCGGTTGCGACAAGCCTCGCTCGATCTGCGAGATGAATCCCACCGAACGGCCGGTCGCGTCGGCCAGCTCGGTCAGCGTGACGCCCACGCGCTTGCGCAGATCACGCACCAGCGAGCCGAGCGGGATCTCGGCAGCGGCCTTGCGGCGCGGGCGCGCGGGCTGGCCCGTCTTCTTGGCGGCCGGCTTGGCGGTTGTCTTCTTGGCAAGCTTGGCAGGCGATGCAGAGCGGCGTGTGGGCATGGCGATCCAGCGATTCGATGAAGGGCCCGCGGGACTACCCTGAGGCCGCGGTGGGTGTTTTGCCTTGTGCGCTGATTTTCAGCTTCGTATAATTTTTACACCATTTTTTCATGGCAGGAGCGTTTCGGTGAGCACCATTCCCCTCGTCCACGCACCGATTGCCCAGCTGCCCTCGCCAGATGCGCTGCACGCCGCGATGGCGGCCTACCGCCCTGGCCATGCACTGCCGCGCGCCTTCTACAAAGACCCGGCAATCTTCCCGCTCGACATGCACCGCTTCGTGCTCGCGCACTGGCACTGCGTGGGCCACGTCAGCATGGCGGCCGAGCCGAACGACTTCTTCACGGTGGACGTTGCCGGCGAGTCGGTCATCATCACCCGCGGCAAAGACCGCGAGCTGCGCGCGCTGCTGAATGTGTGCCGCCACCGCGGCTCGCGCGTCTGCACCGAGCGCGAGGGCAAAGCCCGCGGCGGCGTCTTCATCTGCCCGTACCACGCGTGGACCTATGACTGTGCCGGTGCGCTGCAAACCGCACGCCTCGCACCGCCCGATTTCAGCAAAGCCGACCATGGCTTGAAGCAGTTGCCACTGCGAGTGGCCGAGGGCCTGGTCTTCGTGACCTTCGCGCAAGAGCCGCTGGGTTTCGAGCACGTCGAGCAGGTGTTCGCTGCTTCGCTGGCCCACTACGGCTGGGCCAACGCCAAGGTCGCCGCGCGGCGGATGTACATGATCGATGCGAACTGGAAGCTCGTCGACGAGAACTACCAGGAGTGTTACCACTGCGGGCCGGCGCACCGCGAATATTCGAAGCGCCACGTCTTCGCCCGCCCGCAGGAAGCGCGGGTCGACGCCGACGCACTGATGTGCGCACGGGATCAAGAGCTCGGCATCGCCATCGACGATGTCGACCACTTCGCTCTCTCGGCCCAACCCGGCCAGGAAGCCGCCGACTGCAGCCGCTCGGCACTGGTCGACGGCTGTGTCACCGGCAGCGAGGACGGCCGCCCGGTCGCGCCGCTGATGGGAGCGTTCAAGGGCAAGGACTACGACGGCGGCTTCATGTTCGTCGACGTCGGCGTGACGACGAACTGCGTCGCCTACCCCGACTACGGCCTGGTCTACCGCACCGTGCCGCTGACAGTGGACAAGACCGCGTTCGAGCTGATCTGGCTGGTCGACCCCGAGGCGGTCGAAGGACGCGACTACGAGGTCGACAAGCTGATCTGGATGTGGGACCACACCAGCCTGGAAGACAAGAAAATCATCGAGCTGAACCAGGCTGGCGTGAATTCGGCCTTCTTCGAACCCGGCCCCTACACGCCGATGGAAGACGACGCAGCACGCTACATCGAGTGGTATGTCGAGACAATGAAGCGGGTGTGATGCGGCGTACTGCCGCCAAGCGGCAGTAAAGACGGGTGGATCGGGCCAGGCACAGCGCCGATCGGCCCCATACTCGTCGCGCACCCCACTTTGTCTCGAAGCGCTCCGCGCGGGCTTCGTTCCCCGCGCCGTGCCAGGCTACCAGACCAAGCAAGAAACCGTCGCCATCGTCGGCGCCGAGCCGTTGACGATCCGATCGCTGCTCGACCGCAACCAGTTCGCCGATCCTTTGGGTGCGGCCGAACGCCTGGGCATCTCGTCCGCATCCTGGCCGATGTTCGGCCTGCTGTGGCCCTCTGGACATCACCTCGCCGCGCGCATGGCGCTGCGGCCGGTCAAGGTCGGCGAACGCATCCTGGAACTGGGCTGCGGCATTGCGCTGGCCAGCCTGGTGGCTCATCGGCGCGGAGCCGACATCACGGCCAGCGACCGCCATCCGCTGACCGACGGCTTTCTGCTCGAGAACCTGCGCCTGAACGGCCTGGCACCGATGAAGTACCGCCATGGCGATTGGGACCTGTCATCCCCGCCCCGCGACGCCGACAGCGTGGCCGCATCGGCACCGGTGTGTGGCGAGTACGGCCTGCTCGTCGGCAGCGACCTGCTCTACGACCGCGACGCCAGCACCGCGCTGGCAGGGTTCATCGGCCGCCACGCGGGGGCGCAGGCTGAGGTCTGGATCGTCGACCCGGACCGCGCCAACCGCTCGATCTTCAACCGCGGCATGGCCGCGCTGGGATTCGATCGGCGCGAGGAGCGGCTCGACTRCATCGCCTCACCGGGCGTGCTGGCCTACAAGGGCCGCTTGYTGCTGTACCAGCGAGGTAGGTCGAGCGAAGCAGCGTGAGGTGACCACGACGGTGCCTCGTGAATGGCGACAATGTGCGACGTCATTCAAGGCCTGTCACCGACCCCTCATGCTGTTTCTCAAGCTGGCCGCCGCCGCGGTTCTTCTCATGTATATCGTCAGCAGCTCGTTCCGAGGCAAGCTGATCTCCGACATGGCCGATGGGCAGCTCTACCCCTACCTTTTGAACGGCGCGCTCGCCTACGTCCTGCTGATCTTGTGAAGCGCGGCCAGCCCACTTGGCGTCAGCAACGCTGGGCGAGCTGAGCCGGGCTCTTCAGTGACACTGGCCGACTGCCACCTCGGCCACTTGTTTGGCAGGGTGCTGCTTGGCTGCGTGGGCGTCCAGCAGCCAGCCGATGTCCGCGGCCGTGCCGACGACAACGTAGTGCGGCGGCTGATCGCCCCCGGCTGGCATCTCCAGCAGGAAGCCGGGCCGGGCCGTGAACTCGATCAGGTCGAGCGAAGCCAGCTTGACCGCCAGTTCGAGCTCGTGGATGGTGATGTCGTCGACTTGCATAGGCTTTCCTTCGCTTGAAATGCATAACTTCAGAAGCAAGCAGTTCGCTGGCGAGCAGGTTGGAAAACCTTGGGTTCGACAGAGGACGCTCACTTAAGAAGACGGAAAACTTCGAGCAACTCAGACAACAGTTTGAACCGGTACGGGTAAATACCGAGATTTGCGGTCGACCGACCGCCGCCAGCGTGACCGGTTAGATGGGCGGACCCACCCGGGCCCGCCCTAGCCATTGCGGAACAGGAAGCTGTAGGCGTTCAGCGCCGGTACACCGCCCAGGTGGGCGTAGAGCACCTTCGAGCCCGGTGCGAACTCGCCGCGCCGGACCATGTCGATCATCCCGTGCATCGATTTGCCCTCGTACACCGGGTCGGTGAGCATGCCCTCCTGCCGCGCGCACAGGCGGATCGCTTCCAGCGTGCCTTCGTTGGGCAGGCCGTACTCGGGCCCGCCGTAGCGCGTGTCGAGCACGATGTCTTGGTCGGTGATCGGGCGGCCCAGCTCGACCAGCTCTGCGGTGTGGCGCGCGATGCGCAGGATCTGAGCCCGCGTCTTTTCGGGCTTGGCCGAGGCGTCGATGCCGATCACGCGGTCGGCCCGGCCGTCGGCCGCGAAGCCCACCACCATGCCGGCTTGCGTGCTGCCGGTGACCGAGCAGACGACGATGTAGTCGAAGCGCAAGCCCAGTTCCGCCTCTTGCGCACGCACTTCTTCGGCGAAGCCGACGAAACCAAGGCCGCCCAACGGGTGCTCGGAACAGCCCGCGGGAATGGGGAACGGCTTGCCGCCGGCCCGGCGAACGTCTTCCAGCGCCTGTTCCCAGCTCGGGCGGATGCCGATGTCGAAGCCGGCTGCGTCCAACCGCACGTCGGCGCCGAGGATGCGCGACAGCTCGATGTTGCCGACGCGGTCGTACACGGCATCCGAATAGTTGACCCAGTTCTCCTGCACCAGCACGCACTTCATCCCCAGGTGGGCGGCCACGGCCGCGACTTGGCGCGTCTGGTTCGACTGGATGCCGCCGATCGACACCAGCGTGTCGCAGCCCTGCGCCAGCGCCTCGGGGATCAGGTATTCGAGCTTGCGCGTCTTGTTGCCGCCGAAGGCCAGGCCGCTGTTGCAGTCCTCGCGCTTGGCATACAGATCGACCTGGCCGCCCAGGTGGGCACTCAGGCGCTTCAAGGGCTGGATCGGCGAAGGGCCAAAGGTCAGCGGATGAYGGGGGAAACGATGCAAGTTCATGGCAGGCACTCCGGCAAGGGCGAATGGCTGCCATGCTAGAAAGAACGCTGCTTCACAGGGTTGCGAAGTGGAGGCCATCGACGCATCATCCGCAAGTTCAGACGCTCATCATCAGCCGTTCATTGCATGAGAAAGATATCTTCCGCAACAAAAGTTCGTCGCTCGTCGCGACTGGTGTCACAGGCCTCGCTGACCAGCGAGATTGACCGCACCGACAAGGCCATCCTGCGGCTGATGCAGCGCGACGCGTCGTTGTCGAACGTGGCGCTGGCGGCCAAGGTCAACTTGAGCCCGCCGGCCTGCCTGCGGCGCGTCGAGCGGCTCAAGCAGATGGGGCTGATCACCGGCATCGTTGCGCTGCTGAACCCACGCGCGCTCGATGCGGGCATGCTGGTGATGATCGGCGTCGTGCTCGATCGCTCCACGCCCGACTCGTTCGCCGATTTCGAAAAAGCCGCCGCCAAGGTCTCGGGTTGCATGGAGTGCCACGTCGTGACCGGCGAGTTCGACTACTTCATGCTGATCCGCACGCGCGACAACGACAGCTTCAACCAGCTGCACGCCGAACAGTTGCTGCACCTGCCCGGCGTGCGGCAGATCCGCTCGTTCCTGGTGCTCAAGCAGGTGTTGTCGACGACGCAGTTCCCGATTTGACGGCCACGCGCCGCAGCAGCGGCGTGATCGCCTCCACCGCGCGCTTCAGCGCCGCCTCGTCGTAGCCCGCATAGCCGAACAGCCAGCCGCGTCGGGTCGACTCGATCGCGTAGCGCGACAGCGGCGCGAGCATCACACCCGCTTCGAGCGCGCGCGCCGACAGCACATGGTCGGACGAGCCGGCACGCACTTCGTGCAGCAGGTGCAGGCCGTGGTCCAGCGGGGGAACCTGCAGCGCACCGTCAGTGGCTTCGGCCAGCAAGTGGCGCAGCACGGCCTGGCGCGCCGGGTACAGCTCGCGCATGCGGTTCAGGTGGCGAAGCAGATGGCCTTCGCCGATGAAGCGCGCGAGCACTGCCTGCTGATCGCCGGGCGCATGGCGATCAACCACTGCACGCGCCACCGCAAAGGCCGGCAYCAGCGCCGGCGGCAGCACGATGAAGCCCAACCGCAGGCCTGGGTGCAGCGCCTTCGAGAAGGTGCCGACATACAGCGTGCGGTCGGCCTGCAGCAGGCTGCCCATCGCCGGCAAGCGGTGCGCGCCGTACTGGAACTCGCCGTCGTAGTCGTCCTCGACCACCCAACCCTCGTGCGCACGTGCCCACGCCAGCAACGCCAGCCGCCGCGGCAGGCTCATCCGCACGCCGGTCGGGAACTGGCAGCCCGGCGTGGTCACCACCAGCTTCGCCTGCGGCCAGCGCGCGGCGCCTTGCTCGATGTCCAGCCCTTGGTCGTCCAGCGGCACCGGTCTCGTCACCACCCCCTGGCCCGACAGCGCCGCACGGATGCCCGGGTAGCCCGGATCCTCGACCATCACCTCGTCGCCCGGGTCCAGCAGCATGCGGCCGATCAGGTCGAGCGCCTGCTGCGAGCCCGAGCACACCAACACCTGCGCGGGGTCGCAGCGCAAGCCGCGTGACGCCCACAGCCACTGCGCGATCGCCTCGCGCAGCGGTGGCCAACCGGCCGGGTCGAGGTACTGCGCCAACGCGCGGCGCTCGGCCAGCGGCACCTGGCGCGACAGCCTGTCCCACAGCGCGTACGGAAAGCTCTCGACCTCCGGTGCGCCGATCCGAAACGGCACCGCCGGCTGCAGCGGCGGCTGCCAGCGCAGCGCGATGTCGGCGATCGATTGCCCGCGGCGCGAGAGCACTGGCGCCACCGCGCGCGTCACGCGCTTGCGCTGTGGCAGCTCGCCGAACCCCGGCGCGACGAAGCTACCGCGGCCGACGTACGCCTGCACATAGCCTTCGGCACGCAATCGCTCCATCGCCCACAGCACGGTGTTGCGCGACAGGCCGAGTTGCAGCGCCTGCTCGCGCGTCGGCGGCAGGCGCGCCCCCGGCTTCAAATTGCCCTGMTCGATCGCGCTGCGCAACTGGCGGTAGACCTGCAGCCGCAGCGGCGTGTCGTCCGCAGCGGGGGCACTCGCTTTGGCTCTGCGAACCATCCTGAATTGGCTCCTTCGTTGTGCAGCATAGCGCGTAAGCTGAAGGGCCAATACAGCCTCACCCGCACAAACCAAGGACCGCCCGATGGCCGAATACACCGCCCGCACGCTTTGGCAGCGTCAGCCGCACGAAGTCTTCACCGACCAGCGCTACAGCCGCCGCCACCTGCTGCAGTTCGACGGTGGCCTCGAAGTGCCCGGCTCGTCGTCGCCGCATTCGGTGCCGCTGCCCTATTCAGACCCCGCGGCCGTCGACCCCGAAGAGACGCTGGTCGCCTCGGTGTCGAGCTGCCACATGCTGTGGTTCCTGTCACTGGCCGCCAAGGCGGGTCTCGTCGTCGACGACTACCGCGACGACGCGAGCGGCACGATGGCGCGCAATGCCGAGGGTCGGATGGCGATCACGGTGATCACGCTGCGGCCCGCCGTTCGTTTTGCCGGCACATCGCCCTCGACCGAGGCGCTGCACCAGCTTCACCACCATGCGCACGACGAGTGCTACATCGCCAACTCGGTGAAAGCCGAGGTGCGCTGCGAACCGCAAGGATTCTGAGATGCACCTGCCGCAGTTCGCCAACAACGACCCCGCCGCCTGGCAGGCGCTGATGGCCGAGTCCCCGCTGGGCACCTGGTTCAGCGCGCACGACGGCGTGTTCCGCGCCGACCACGTGCCCTTCTTGTTCGACCCCGCGCACGGCCCGCACGGCACGCTGCTCGCACACGTCTCGCGCGCGAACCCGGTCTGGCGCAACCCGGGGCAGAGCCTGGTCGTGTTCAACGGGCCACAGGCCTACGTGTCGCCCAACTGGTACCCCAGCAAGCATGCGCACGGCAAGGCTGTGCCGACCTGGAACTACGCCGTCGTGCACGTGCATGGCCAGGCACGCGCCATCGAAGGGCGCGACGAACTGCTGGCGTTGGTCGAACGGCTGACCGCGACGCATGAGCACGGCCAAGCGCATCCATGGAAAGTGTCGGACGCGCCCGCCGACTACATCGACCAGCTGCTGCGCGCGATCGTCGGCATCGAGATCACGGTGGAGCGGATCGAAGGCCGCTGGAAGATGAGCCAGAACCGCAGCGAGGCGGATCGTGCCGGCGTGGCTGCCGGGCTGCAGCAAATCGGCAGCGAAGAAGCACGCGTGGTGGCCGCGCTGGTTCAGCCCGTGCCGGTGTCAGCCCAGTAGGTGCGCGATCGAACCGAGGCACACCGCCTTGGCTTCATCGACGCTGAACGACTTCGGGTCCAGCGACCACTGCAGCCACAGCCCTTCCATCAGGGCCATCAGCCCGATCGCCTGCAGCCGCGCGTCGATCTTCAGCTTGCGCTTGGTGGCCAGGCGCTCGAACTGGGTCTGGAAGTGGGTCAAGTCCTGCTTGTACAGCGCCCGGTCCAGCCGCTTCAGCTCGGGGTTCTTCGGGATCACGCTGTAGAAGCCGAGCCAGATGCCCAGGTACTCCTGCTTGAACATCGCCGGGTTGAAGTTCTTCGAGATCGTGGCGCGGATCGCCTCCTCGGGCTCGAGGCTGCCGTCCATCATGTCCTGCGTGTAGTAGGCCCACTCGTCGCACAGCTTGCGGTAGGACTGCAGGATCAGCTCGTCCTTCGAGCCGAAGTGGTGGTTGATCAGGCCGCGCGAAACGCCCGCCTCTTCGCAGATGCGCTCGATGGTCGTGCCGGAGTAGCCGTACTTCGCGATCGAACGCGTGGTCGCCTCGATCAGCATCAGCCGCCGCACCTCGGGCAGCTCGCGGCTGCGCGAGGCCGATTCATCGGATGCGGGCTTGGCGCTGCGCTTGGCAACACGTTTGGCGAGGGGCGACAGCGCAGAGGTCATGGACGAGCGGGCAGGTGAAGGCCGGTTCATGGCGGTCGCGGCGATTGTAGGGACGACGCGTTCAGTGCCGCGCCCCCCGCCCTCAGCGTTCGACCGGCGGCGTCGCGCGCCGCCGCGCCGGCAGGTAGAACGGCCGCTCGACGATCCACGCTCGTACGTTGCGGCGCTCCCAGTGCAACTCGCGGTTCAGGTACAGGTCGACCCAGAGGTCGCCTTTGCTGTCGAAATGCGGCGCATCGATCTTCGCGATCGCGAGGTTGCGCTTGCAGGTGGGCGACCAAAGTGCGGCGGTGATCTCGCCGACCTGCTTCTCGTTGGCCTTGTCCGAATAGACCAGCGAGCCGTGCGCTGGGTGCTTGCCGTCCAGCTCCAACCCGACCAGCTTGCGCCGCACTCCGCGCTGCTTCTCGGCCAGCAACGCACGGCGGCCGGTGAAGTGGCCCTTTTCCATCGCCACCGTCCAGTCCAGGTTCAGCTCCCAGGGCGAGCTTTCTCGGCCGATGCGCACGGTGTGCATGCACGAGATGAAGTCGACATCGGGCAGGATGAAGCCGGCCTCGATGCGGGCCATGTCCAGCGCCTGGTAGCCGATCGGGCGGATGCCGCGCACATGGCCGGCGATCATCAACCGGTTCCACAGCAGCGCCGCGCCCTCGGGGGCGATCCACAGTTCGTAGCCCAGGTCACCGGTGAAGCCGGTGCGCGAGACCATCAGCTCGTAGCCCTCCCAGCGGTGGTGCGACATGCCCATCGCGGTCAGCGTCTCCAGCCCCTGCAGGCCGAGCGCCTTCAGCACCGAGTAGGACGTCGGACCCTGCACCGCCAGTGCAGCGACTTCTTGCGTGACCTCAGCGATCGACACGTCGTAGCCGATCGCCGAATCGAGCAGCCAGTCGAGCTGGCGCTCTGCGGTGCACAGACGAAACTCCTGCGGCCCGAAGCGGAACACCGTGCCGTCGTCGATCACGTGGCCGTTGTCGTCGCACCAGACGGTGTAGATGACGCGGTTGACCTTCAGCTTGCGCAGGTCGCAGGTGACGACGCGATTGAGATACGCCTCCGCATCCGGCCCGGCGACCCGGTACTTGATCATCGGCGTCAGATCGAAGATCGAGCAGTTGTTGCGGATCGCGAAGTACTCCTGCTCGACCGACGAGTAGACATCGGGCACGCAGTAGCCGGCCCAACCGACGAAGACATCGGTCTGGATCCAGGGCTGGCTGGCTTCGTAGAACGGCGTGTGCCGCAGTGGGCGGCGGTAGTGGGAGTTCGAGGGCGCCAGCAGGCCGGGCGCCAAGGCAGGCCGCGGCACTTGCGCGGACATCGGCGAATCGGTTTCAGTCAGGCTCATCGCGTCACACTCCTGCCAGAACTTGGGCCGCGGCGTTGCGGCCCGCATGGCCCATCAAGCCACCGCCCGGATGGCTGCCGGCGCCGCAGAGGAAGAATCCGTCCAGCGGCGTGCGGTACTGCTGCGCCCGCGGGAACGGGCGGTTGATGAAGAACTGGTCGAAGTCCAGCGCACCTTGGTGCCAATGGCCACCGGCCAGGCCGAACTCGCGTTCCAGGTCGATCGGCGTCAGCAGCTCGCTCGCCGTCACCAATGCGCCGATGCCAGGAGCCAAGCGCTCCAGCGTGGCGAGCACCGCCTGCTGCAGTCGTTCGCGTGCGGCGTCCGGCTCAGGCCCCAGGTCGTACGGCACAAACTGCACCAGCACCGACATCACATGCTGGCCGGCGGGTGCCAGCGACGGGTCGTTGACTGTGGGCAGCGTGATTTCCAGCGCCGGGTTCTCGGGCACCTCGCGGTACTTCGAGGGGTTGAACGCCAGTTCGAGGAAATCCATGCTCGGGCTGTGCACGATGCGGCCGGCGAGTGCCGATGGGTCCAGCCCGGTGAAGCGCGGCAGGCCCGACAAGGCCAGGTGCAGCTTGCCCACCAGGCCGCGCGCGCGGTGGTGGTCGACGCGGCGCACGAAGCCGGTGTCCAGGTGCTGCGGGCCGACCAGCCTCATGAAGCTGCTGCGCGGATCGGCGCTGGAGACCACTGACTTGGCAGCGATCGTTTCGCCGGACGCCAAGCGCACACCGCACGCCTTGTCGTCTTCGACCAGCACGCGATCGACGCGCTGGTTCAGGCGCAGATCGCCGCCGACCGATTGCAGCGCGGCCACCATCGCGTCAGCCAGTGCACCCATGCCACCGGCCGGCTGTTGCAAGCCCCCGGCGCCCTGCTCGCCGGCCAGCCGCGTCAGCCAGGTCAGCACGGTGCCGGGCGAGCGCGGGCCGTAGTCGGCGCCCAGCGTTGCGTCGAAGGCCAGCGCACCTTTGAGCAGCGCGTCGTCGAGGTTGTCGTCGAGCAAGTCATAGGCGTTCATACCGGCGATGCGAAGCAGCTCCTGCATCCCCTGCCGGCCCAACATCCGCAGGCGCAACGCGAGCTTGCCCATCGCGATGCGATCCCCCCACGTGTCCATCGTCAGCTGCGGGGGCGTCATGCCCAGCACGCTGTGCACCACCTGCGCGTAGCGCGCCAGCCGCTCGCGCAGTGCGGCATAAGCCGCCGCGTCGGTGGGGCTGAGGCCGAGTCCGCTGGCTAGCGCCGCATCGAGGCGCCGCGCGGCACCGCCTTCGCCGAGCGCAAAGGTCGGCAGATCGCGGCCGGCCATGCGCAGCCCGTGGCGCTCCAGCTGCATGTCGCGCATCAGTTGGCCGGGAAACGCGAACAGCAGGTGCGCGCAGGCAGAGACCTTGAAGCCCGCGGCAAACTCGCGCGTCACCGCGGCACCTCCGGCGCGAGCCGCCGTCTCCAGCACCAGCACCTTGCGCCCGGCCTTGGCCAGGTCGAATGCGCACGCCAGACCGTTGTGGCCCGCACCAATGACGATGGCATCAAAGCTCATTGCAACGTGCTCCTTAGACCGAGGTCTTCAAGCACACTGCGCGCCGCGTTCGCCCCCGGCGCACCCATCACACCGCCACCCGGGTGAGTGCTGGAGCCGCACAGGTACAGGCCTTTGACTGGTGAGCGGTACTGCGCGTAACCCGGCACCGGCCGGTTGAACAGCAGCTGGTCCATCGTCAGCTCACCCTGGAAGATGTTGCCCTCCGTCAGCCCGACCTCGTTCTCGATGTCCCACGGCGTGCGGATCTCGGCGTGCAGGATCAGGTCCTTGAAGTTCGGGCTGTGCGTGCTGATCGCATTGATCACCGTGTCGCCAAAAGCCTGCCGCTTCTCGGGCGTCCACGGCCCGTCGGCCAGCTCGTACGGCGCGTACTGCACGAAGACCGACATGTAGTGCTTGCCTTCGGGCGCCATCGTCGGGTCGATGATCGACGGCAACAGCATGTCCACATACGGGTGGCGCGACCAGCGGCCGGCCTTCCAGTCGTCGTAGCCACGCTCCAGGTCGTCGATCGACTCCGAGATGTGCATGTCGCCGCGGATCGCCGGTGAATCATCCGGCAGCAGCGGAAAGTCCGGCAGCCCGTCGAGCGCGATGTTCAGCTTGCCCGACGAGCCGCGGATCTTGAAGCGCTTGACGACATTGACAAAGTCGGCCGGCAGTTCCTTCTCGTCCATCGATTTCAGGAAGGTGCGCTTGACGTCCATGTTCGAGACCACCGTCTTCGCATGGATCTCTTCACCCGACGACAGCGCCACACCGGTCACGCGTCCGTTCTTCGCCATGATCTGCTCGACACCGGCCGCGACGCGGATTTCACCGCCGCTGGCCTTGAACGACTCACCCATCGCCTTGGTGATCGCGCCCATGCCGCCGCGGGCGAAGCCCCAGGCGCCGACCGAGTCGTCGATGTCGCCCATGTAGTGGTGCAGCAGCACATAGGCCGAGCCGGGTGAACGGGGCCCCAGCGCGGTGCCGATGATCGAGGTGCCGGCGAGAAAGGCCTTGATCAGATCGTTCTCGAAGTACTCGTCGAGGTAGTCCGCCGCACTCATCGTGAAGAAGCGGATCGTGTCGTGCATCCGCTCTTCGCCGAGCTTGTGGAAGTGCTGGCCGAGGTAGACCAGCTCCATCAGATCCCGCGGGCGGAACGAGCACGGGTCGGGTGGCGTGCGCATCAGCAGCGGCTTGATGAACTTGCAGTGCCGCATCACGTCGCGCGAGAAGCGGTTGTAGGCCTCGGCGTCGCGCTTCGAGTGGCGCTCCAGCTCGCGCCGCATCGCATCTTCGTGGGCGTAGGTGGCCAGGCAGCGGCCATCGCGATGGAACACCGCCCCGCCCTCATACGGAATCACCTGCAAGCCGTACTTCGGCAGCTCCAGCCCGCGCACGATCTCTTGCCGCAGCAGGCTGCAGACGTAAGAGCAGTTCGAGTAGGTGAAGTCGGGGTGCAGGCTGCGGCTGACCGCGGCGCCGCCGATGTGCTCGTTGCGTTCGAGCACCAGCACTTTCAGCCCGGCCTTGGCCAGCAGGCAGGCGGTCACCAGGCCGTTGTGGCCCGAGCCAACCATGATCACGTCGTGGGAAGGATTGTTCGCCATCCGGGGCTCCGATTTGCGTCTTACTATACGAACGTTCAATGACCACGACAAGCGCGAATGTATGGTGCAACGGCAGAACCAGGGTTTGTTCGGGGTCGGGGCTTGCGCTGATTGACGCTCGTTCTTTACTGGCCTATCGTTCAATAGCGGTTGAAAAAGACGAGAACCTTCATGGCCTACCCCCTGTCGCCCGAGACCCTGGAATGGCAACGCAAGGCAAGAGCCTTTGCCGACGACGAGCTGATCCCGTACGAGGAACAGGCCGAGTTCAACGAAGGCGTGATTCCGCCTGAGGTGAAGGCCCGCCACAAGCGCATCGCGCAGGAGCTGGGCTTCGCCCGCATGGATGCGCCCAAGGCCCGCGGCGGTCTGGCCCTGCCGATGCTCGACCAGGTGGTGATCTGGGAACAGCTGGGCCGCGTGACCAACGCGTTGTGCTGGTGCCTGTCGGAAGCGCACGCCTGGATGTTCGAAGCCTGCAGCGAAGACCAGATCCAGCGCTATGTGCTGCCAACGATGCGCGGCGAGCGGGTCGAGTGTTACGCGATTACCGAGGGTGAAGCCGGTTCCGACAACGCGTCGATGAAGACCACGGCACGTCGCGACGGCGAGCACTACCTGCTCGACGGCGAGAAGTGGTTCGTCACCAGCGCCAACAAGGCCGACTACCTGTTCGTGCAGGCCGTCGTCGAAGACCCCGAAGCGCCGCCCGGCGCCCACGCCCTCTTCTTCGTCGACAAGGCCTCGCCCGGGCTGACGGTGATCGACAACCCGGCCTTCGGCCACACCTTCAGCTCGCACCACCCAACCTACCGGCTGGCCGGCGTGCGCGTGCCGGTGGCCAACCGCATCGGTGAGCCCGGTGCCGGCATGGACTACACCCGCAGCTGGTTCCGCCGCGAGCGGCTGATGATCGCGGCGCGCGGCTGCGGCGCAGCCGAGCGCATGATCGACATGGCACGCGAGTTCGCCGCCACGCGCATCGTCGGCGGCCAGCCGATCGCCGAGTTCCAGCTGATCCAGGCGATGCTGGCCGACAGCTTGACGGAGCTGTGGGCAGCGCGTCTGATGACGTACGAAGCCGCGGCGATGCAAGACCGCGGCGAACCGCTGGTGCTCGTCCACACCCACTGCTCGATGGCCAAGCTCTACGCCTCTGAAATGGCCAACCGCGTTGCCGACCGGGTGGTGCAAATCTTTGGCGGCCGCGGCTACATGCGCAGCAACGCGGCGCAGCGCTTCTGGCGAGAGCTGCGGGTCGATCGCATCTGGGAAGGCACGAGCGAGGTCCAGCGCTTGATCATTGCGCGCAGCCTGCAGAAGCGCGGCGTCGCGGAGCTGCTCGGTTCATGAACGCTGTTCCGCGTCCGCCCAGGCCGGCCCCTGCCGGCGGTGAAGACGGCTTTCTGCGCGTGGAGGGTGTGGTCAAGCGCTTCGGGCCGGCCACTGTCGTCGACCACTTGAACCTCTCAGTGCGTCGGCGCGAGGTGTTCGCGCTGCTCGGCAGCTCGGGCTGCGGCAAGACCACCTTGCTGCGCATGATGGCCGGGCTGGAGACACCGAGCGAAGGCCGCATCGTGCTCGACGGCGAAGACATCACCCACCTGCCGCCCTATCAGCGGCCGGTCAACATGATGTTCCAGTCGTATGCGTTGTTTCCGCACATGACGGTGGAGACCAACGTGGCCTACGGCCTGAAGCGCGAAGGCGTGGCCAAGGCCGAGATCGCCGAGCGCGTGGCCGATGCGCTGGAGCTGGTGCAGATGCGTGCCTATGCGCGCCACAAGCCCTCACAACTCTCCGGCGGGCAGCAGCAGCGCGTCGCGTTAGCGCGCAGCCTCGTCAAGCGGCCCAAGTTGCTGCTGCTGGACGAACCGATGTCGGCGCTGGACAAGAAGATCCGCCAGCAGACACAGTTCGAACTCGGCAACATCCTCTACAAAGTCGGCGTGACCTGCGTGATGGTCACGCACGACCAGGAAGAGGCAATGACTATGGCCGACCGGCTGGCCGTGATGAGCGAAGGCAAGCTGGTGCAGCTGGGCACGCCCGAAGAGGTGTACGAATCGCCGGCCACGCGCTTCGCGGCCGAGTTCATCGGCTCGGCCAATGTTTTCACCGGCACGGTCGTCGAGGGCGACGCCGCACGCATTGACTGTCCCGAGCTGCCCTCGCCACTGGCACTGCCGAACGCGATGAACGCGCGGCCCGGCGCCGAGGTCACGCTGTCTGTGCGGCCCGAGCGCATCACGGTGGCACTGGCCAACGGGCACGTGCCGTCGGGGGCTGACACCAACCAGGCGCTCGGCACGGTCGAGCAGATCGGCTACATGGGTAGCTACACGCTGTACTACCTGCGCCTGCCGTCGCAGCGCGTCGTCGTGGCCAACGTGCCACGCGGCGTGTTGATGGCGATGCCGCAGCAGCCGGACTACGGCGACACGGTCGAGCTGCACTGGTCGCCGCGCAGCCTGGTGGTGTTGAGCTAAGCGAAGCCATGGCGAACTTAAGCGCTCTCCTCACTGGCCCAATGCTGAAGCGCTTCGTGCCTTCAGGCCGCACGCTGGTGATCGCGACGCCCTTCGTCTTCTTGCTCGTCTTCTTCCTGCTGCCGTTCCTGGCGGTGCTGAAGATCAGCTTCGCCGATTCGCGCCTGGGCATTCCGCCGTACACGCCGCTGATCGCGATGGTCAACGACAAGCTGACGCTGCACGCCAGCCTGACGAGCTACCTCGCGGTGCTGACCGACGACTTCTACTTCTGGTCGTACATCAACTCGATCCGTGTCGCGTTCGTCACCACGGTCTTGTGCCTTTTGATCGGCTACCCGACCGCGCTGCTGATCGCGAAGGCCAGCCCGAGCCGCCGCGCGATGTTGATGATGGCCATCGTTCTGCCGTTCTGGACGTCATACCTGGTGCGCGTCTACGCCTGGATCGGCATCTTGAAAGACCAGGGACTGGTCAATGACCTGCTGCTGCGCCTGGGCCTGGTCGACACGCCGATCCACCTGATGCAGAACAGCTTCGGCTTGTATGTCGGCATGGTGTATTCGTACCTGCCGTACATGATCCTGCCGCTGTACGCCTACCTCGTGAAGATGAACCCCAGCCTGGCCGAGGCCGCAGGTGACCTGGGCGCGAAACCCTGGCAGGTCTTCACGACGATCACGTTGCCGATGTCGCTGCCCGGCATCTGGGCCGGCTCGCTGCTGGTGTTCATCCCGTCGGTCGGCGAATACGTGATCCCGGAGCTGCTGGGCGCACCGGATGAGCTGATGATCGGCCGCGTGATGTGGGTCGACTTCTTCAACAACATCGCCTGGCCGCTGGCGGCCGCGGCAACCTGCGTGATGGTCGTGCTGCTGCTGTTGCCGATGGCCTGGTTCCAGCGTCTGCAGGACAAAGAAGCGGTGGCTGCGGCATGAGCACCACGACGACGCGCCCTCAACGCCTGGCCGCCCGTGCCTGGCTGGCACTGGTGTTCGTGTTCCTGTACGGGCCGATCGTCAGCGTGGTCGCCTACTCGTTCAACGAGTCGCAAGTGGCCAGCGTGTGGACGCGCGCGTCGCTGCGATGGTATGCCAAGCTGCTCGAAGACCGCGAGCTGATCGACGCCGGCTGGACCAGCCTGGTGCTGGCCTTCGCCACCGCGTTCACCTCGGTCATCGTTGGTGCCTGGGCCGGCTACGTGCTGGCGCAGTACCGGCGCTTTCGTGGCCGCACGCTGTTCACCTCGATGATCAATGCGCCGATGGTGCTGCCCGAGGTGATCTCCGGTATCTCGCTGTTGCTCATGTTCGTCGGCATGGAGCAATTGATCGGCTGGCCGCCCGGCCGCGGTTTGGCGACGATGTGGATCGGTCACGTGATGCTGTGCGTCTCATACGTGGCGATCACGGTGCAGGCGCGGCTGTCGGCGATGGACGAGTCGCTGGTCGAAGCGGCCAAGGACCTGGGCGCGACGCCGCTGCGCGTCTTCTTCGACATCACGCTGCCGCAGATCTGGGCCGCGCTGATCTCGGGCTGGCTGCTGTCGTTCACGATCTCGCTCGACGACGTGATCATGTCCGCCTTCCTGTCCGGCCCCGAGACGACGACGCTGCCGCTGGTGGTGTTGTCGCGCGTGCGCCTGGGGCTGGACCCGGAGGTCAACGCGCTCGGCACCTTGTTCATCGTCGCCGTCGGCATGGTCGTCATCGGCCAGGGCTGGTGGGTGATGAAGCGCGAGCAGCGGCAGGCGCGCACCCTCGGCATGCCAAGCGGCATGTCCTCGATGCCGGTCGGGCAACGGCCGGCACCTTTTTCCTGACAACGCGGTCGCCCCTCCGCCGCCTGTGTGAGTACGCCGACCGGTGTCGACACGCAGGCAACGCCGTCGCCCTTGTCAGGAGAACCCAATGAACACCGACCACTTCAACCAGATCCGCCACGACGACAACCGCTTCTGGATGCACCCCTGGGAATACATGCCCACCGCCGGCCAGGCGGACCGCACCATCGTCGACCGCGCCGAAGGCATCTACATCTACGACGAATCGGGCGCACGCCTGATCGACGGCCCCGGCGGCATGTGGTGCACGCAGATCGGCTACGGCCGGCGCGAGATGGCCGAGGCGATTGCCGAGCAGGTCATGCAAGTGCCCTACTTCAATCCCTTCTCCAACACCGCCGGCCCCCCGGCGCGGCTGGCGGCGAAGCTCACCGCCATGGCCCCCGGCCGCATGAACCACGTCTTCTTCACCAACGGTGGCACCACCGCGGTGGAGACAGCGCTGCGCTTCATGCACTACTACAACAACGTCAAGGGCCGTCCGCTGAAGAAGCACATCATCTCGCGAGCCGACGCCTACCACGGCGGCACCTACCTCACCGGCCTGATCACCGGCAAAGACCGCGACAAGAACTTCTTCGACATCACGGCGCCCTATGTGCACATGCTGTCGGCCGTGAACCCGGTGCGCCGGCCCGCGGGCCAGAGCGTCGAAGACTTCTGCACCGCGCGCGTCAACGAGCTGGAGGCCAAGATCCTCGAAGTCGGCGCGCACAAGATCGGCGCCTTCATCGCCGAGCCGATCCAGGCTTCGGGCGGTGTCATCGTGCCGCCCGAGGGCTATTTCAAGCGCTGCTGGGAAGTCTGCAAGAAACACGACGTGCTGTTCATCGCCGACGAGGTGGTCACCGGCTTCGGCCGGCTCGGCCACTGGTTCAGCTCGAAAGAGGTGTTCGGCGTCGAACCGGACCTCGTCACCAGCGCCAAGGGCCTGACCTCGGGCTACCTGCCGATGGGCGCCTGCCTGATCGCCGACCACGTGTTCGACGAGGTCGCGGGCGACCGCGCGCAAGGTGGCTCGTTCGGCCATGGCTACACCTACTCGGGCCACCCGGTGTGCAGCGTCGCCGCGCTGAAGAACATCGAGATCATGGAGCGCGAAGACCTGCTCGGCCATGTGCGCGAGATCGCCCCGCACTTCCTGGCGCGCTTGCATGCCTTGCGCGAGATTCCACTGGTCTTCGACACCCGCGGCATGGGCCTCRTCGGCTGTGTCGAATGCACGGTGCGCGGCGTCGAGCACAGCGGCATGAGCGCAGAAGAGCTACTGGCCTTCGACACCGACCTGGGCGCACGCATCGACAAGCACTGCCAGGCGATGGGGTTGATGCTGCGGCCGATGGTCAACCTGTGCGTGTTCTCACCACCGCTGGTCATCACCCGCGCGCAGATCGACACGATGTTCGACATCCTGCGCGAGGGCATCGTTCGCACGATGCACGAGGTGCAAACCGAGCTCGGCTACTCGATTGCCTGACACCGAAGGGGCTGCCATGGACACCACGCTGCAAGACCACCTGGCGCATGCCGTCACGCTGGCGATCGAAGGCCGCGCCTTCATCGACGGTGCCTACGCCAACGCGGCGACCGGCACGCGCTTCGATTGCCTGAGCCCGATCGATGGCCGCGTGCTGCAGATCGTCGCGCGCTGCGGTGAAGACGATGTGAATCGCGCGGTCGACGCCGCGAGGCGCAGATTCGAGTCGGGCGATTGGTCACACGCCACACCACGTGAGCGCAAGGCGGTGCTGCTGCGCTGGGCCGCCTTGATGCGCGATCAGGCGGCCGAACTGGCATTGCTCGAATCGTTGGACAGCGGCAAGCCGATCGCCGACACGACAGGTGCCGACCTGCCGTCGGCGATCTACTGCCTCGAGTGGTTCGCCGAAGCGATCGACAAACGCAACGACGAGGCCGTCCCTTGCGGCCGCGACTTCCTCGCGCTGGTCACGCGCGAGCCGATGGGTGTGGTGGCGGCCATCGTGCCGTGGAACTACCCGCTGCTGATGGCGGCGTGGAAGYTCGCACCGGCGCTGGCGGCGGGCAACAGCCTGGTGCTCAAGCCTTCCGAGAAGTCGCCGCTGACGGCGATCCGCATCGCCGCACTGGCGAAGGAAGCCGGCCTGCCCGACGGCGTGTTCAACGTGCTGCCGGGCTTCGGCGAGGTGGGTGCGCTGCTGGCCCAACACCGCGACGTGGATTGCGTGGCCTTCACCGGCTCGGGCCCAACCGGCCGCAAGATCATGCATGCGGCGGCAGACTCGAACCTGAAGCGCGTCTGGCTGGAGCTCGGCGGCAAGTCGCCCAACATCGTGCTGGCCGACTGTCCGGACGTGGAGCGCGCCGCAGCGGCGGCCGCCACCGGCATCTTCGCCAACATGGGCGAGGTCTGCAGCGCGGGGTCGCGACTGCTGGTGCACCACAGCCTGCGCGAGCGGATGATCGACGGCATCGTCGCCGCGGCGAAGAACTTCCAACCCGGCCACCCACTCGACCCAGACACGACGATGGGCGCGATCATCGACCGCACGCAACTCGACCGCGTGCTGGGCTACATCGAGGCCGGCCGACGCGAAGCCACGCTCGTCAGTGGTGGCAAGCAGGCTCGCACCGACAGCGGCGGCTTCTACGTCGAGCCGACGGTGTTCGACGCCCCGCATGCGAAGGTGCGCATCGCCCGCGAAGAGATCTTCGGCCCCGTACTGACCATCGTCGGCTTCGACACCGAAGAAGAGGCCCTCGCCCTGGCCAACGACAGCGACTACGGCCTCGCCGCCGCGGTCTGGTCGGCCGACGCCGGCACCGCGCACCGCATGGCCCGCGGCCTGCGCGCCGGCACGGTGTGGATCAACTGCTACGACGAACTGGTCGACATGAACTTCCCGTTCGGTGGCTACAAGCAGTCGGGCAACGGCCGCGACAACTCACTGCACGCCCTCGACAAGTACAGCGAACTCAAGACCACACTACAACGTCTGCGCTGAACGCCTCGGCGCTCGCGCTGAACATGCAACAGCAGCTCGCGCTGAAGGGTTGACCCGAAGACTCAAGCGCATCGATCCATCTCACAATTGAACGTACGTTCAGCCAGTAGTCGGAGGAGCGAATGATGCGCAAGCCCCTTGTGGCCACCCTGGCCTGGTCCATCCTGTTGGCCTTTGCTGTGCCAGCGCGGGCCGCCAGCGATGAAGAAGTGCAGGCGATGCAGCGCCGCATCCAGTCGCTCGAAGCCAAGCTCGAGCAGATGAGCAAGCTGCTCGAATCGCGCGGCATCACCGCGGCGCCAGAGCCAGCAGGCTCAGGTTGGGGCGCACCGGCGCCGGCGCCCGCGAAGCTGAGTCAGGCCGAGCTCGATGCGATGAAGCAAAAGCTCGCACGCCACGAGCTGAAGATTGGCAAGCTGTACCAGGACGCGTTCGACTCGCCAGGCTCGGGTCTGCAGATCACCGGCTATATCGATCCGATCTACGTGGTCAACCGCAACCAGCGCTCGGCCTCTTTCTACTTCCTCGACGCCAGCGACCCCTACACCTACGACCACTCGCAAGTGGGCGACGTGTTCTTGCGCATTCAGAAGACCTTCGGCGAAGGTCTGCTGGCACCGAAGATGGACCTGCAGCTGGCACCCGCACGCGGCAACGGCGCCTTCAACACCCGATCAGATGGCACGGTGATCTCCAGCATCGTTCACCAGGCGCTGGCCTCGCTGCCGGTGACCGACACCTACGCGGTGCAAGCCGGCTACAGCGCCGGCTACTCGGGCTACGAGTACTACGAGAGCACGCTGACCCACACGATCTCGCACAACCTGCTGTACGACTTTTCGGCCCCCGGCAACATGGTCGGCGCGGGCCTGGCTTACGCCGCCACCAACTACACGATGGCGGGCAAGGTCTTCATCGGCAATGAGGAGTACTACATGGGCGGCAGCCGCGCCGGTGGCGCACCGAACCGCATGCCCAGCGTGATGGCGCGCTTCGACTACACGCCGAACACGGCCTATTACGTCGGCGGCTCGCTCTACCTCGGCCGCAACACGCTGTACTCGGCCTACGACTACGACGGCAACCTCGTCTGCCCGGGCGACGCCGCGGGCTACGGGTACCAATGCAGCGCCCCGCGCGCCTACACCACCAAGTTCCAGGGCGAGATCGACCTCGGCTACTACACGGCCGACAGCCAGTACAACGCCGAGGTCGACTACGGCTTCGTCGAAAACGGCGCGTGGAACGGCGGCCAGGCCGTGTGGTGGGGCGTGTCAGGCTTGGTCCACCAGAAGTGGACCCTGGCCTCGCTCGGCCGTGTGGGCGCCACGCTGCGGCTGGACTACCTGAACAACTCACGCAATGGCGGGGGCGGCAGCAACCTCTACTTCGGCGGTCCGGACACACCAGGCACCGACCCGCTGAACGGTTTCGGCATCGACCAAAACTGCTTCTACAACGACGTCGACACCGACGGCAACAGCAACAACGGCCGCAATTGCAAAGGCGCGAACCGCTATGCGCTGACCTTGGCCGTTCTGGCCTACCCGAGCGACCGCTGGACGCTGAAGGCCGAGTACCGGCGCGACTGGGCCAGCCTGCCGGTGTTCTGGACGCAAGACTACCGCTTCCGCAAGAACAACGACGTGTTCAGCGTGCAGACCGTCTACAGCTTCTGACCCAGATGAGCCCACCGCACCGTTCGTTGCACCGCCTGCTGCGCCCTGCCTCGATCGCGGTGATCGGCGGCGACGACGCGGCCGAGGTGATTCGCCAGTGCCGGCGCAGCGGGTTTGACGGCACGCTGTGGGCTGTCAGCGCCAGCCGCGAGACCTTGGATGGTCTGCGCTGCTGCCCGAGTGTCGACGCATTGCCGGCCGCGCCCGACGCTGCGTTCGTCGCCGTGCCGCGCGAGCAGGCGGTACAGGTCGTGGGCGCACTGGCCCGGCGCGGTGCCGGTGGTGCGGTTTGTTATGCCTCCGGCTTCGCTGAAGTGGGCAGCGACGGCGAAGCCTTGCAGCACGCGCTGCTGCAAGCCGCTGGCGACATGCCTCTGCTCGGGCCTAACTGTTACGGTCTGCTGAACCACCTCGACGGTTCGGCGCTGTGGCCAGACCGCGCCGGTGGCCGGCGCGTCGAACGCGGTGTCGCGATCCTCACGCAAAGCGGCAACATCGGGCTGAATCTGAGCATGCAGCGCCACCACCTGCCGGTGGCCTGCGTGATCTCACTCGGCAACATGGCGCAGCTCGGGTTCCACGACCTGATCGACGCGCTGCTCGACGACCGGCGCATCAGTGCGATCGGGCTGCACATCGAAGGCCTGAACGATGTGGCGGCGTTCTCTGCCGTCGCATTGCGAGCCTTGCGCCAAGG
>NZ_JBFUGE010000026.1:0-28242 GCF_056403075.1 Ideonella sp. P3_A4
CCTTGCGACAGCGTGGACGCCGCCTCGGCCTGATCAGCCGGCGCGTGGATCAGCGGCAGCCGCACGGTGAAGGTGCAGCCCCGGTCGTGGCCTTCGCTGTCGGCCACGACGTTGCCGCCATGCATCTCGACCAGCTTGCGCACCAGCGCCAGGCCGATGCCCAGGCCGCCTTGCGAGCGTTCGAGCGAGCGATCGACCTGAGCGAACAGGTCGAACACGCGGGGCAGCATCTCGCGCGGAATGCCGATGCCCGAATCGTTGACGCGGATCACCGCCTGCTCGCCGTCGCGCTCGGCGGACACGTGGATGCGTCCATGCTGGAGCGTGTACTTGGCCGCGTTGTTCATCAGGTTGGCGACGATCTGCGTCARCCGTGTCAGGTCCGCGTCGACGATCAAGGTGCCCGGCGCCGGTAGCCGCACCGTCAGCTCGTGTTGCCCGGCGGCGATCAGTGGGCGGCTGGTCTCGACCGCGGCCTGGATCGCATTCACCAAATCAACGTGTTCGCGTCGCAGTTCGACCTTGCCCTGGCTGATGCGGCTGACGTCGAGCAAATCGTCGACCAGGTGCACCATCTGCTTGAGCTGACGCTCGATGATGCCGTGCGCACTGGCGTGAACGTCGGCGTCGGGCGTGATCTGCATCATCTGCAGCGCATTGCGGATCGGGGCCAGCGGGTTGCGCAACTCGTGCGCCAGCGTGGCCAGGAATTCGTCCTTGCGGCGGTCGGCGTCTTCCAGCGCGGCCTCGGCCCGGACGCGCTCGCTCACGTCGCGCACCACGGCCAGCAGCCCGGTCTGGGCACCGGCGTTGTCGCGCGTCACGGTGACAGTGGACTCGACGTGGATCAGCTCACCCGACTGCTTGACGTGCACATTGCGGCCGCGCCAGGATCCGTTGCAGGCGAGCGAGGTGACGGCGGCTTGCGCATCTTCCGGCGCCAGCCAGCGGTAGTCGTACAAGGCCGACAGCGGCCGGCCCAGCGCCTGCGACACGGGCACGCCATATTGCCGCGCAGCCGCCTCGTTCAGGTAGGTCACGCGCTGCTCGTTGTCGACCGCGATCACTGCATCGTCGATCTGCGCGATCACTTCGCTGCGGAAGCGATTCGACGCCGCCTCGACACCCTCCAGCACGTAGAGCCGGTCGCCCACCACCAGCGCATCGACCTCGCCGCTGCGGATGGCGCGCAGCGTTTCCTCCGCCTCCTCCAGGCGCGCGCGCAGGCTCTCGTTTTCGGCGATCAGGCTCGCGGGGGCCATGGGGTCAGGGGGAGCGATGTCTTTCATCGGCGGTGGAGTGGCTCAGAGTGGCTATTGGGTCGACGTCGGCAACTGCGACGCCAGCCCCAGGCCGGTCAGCAGGCGTTCGGTATCGGACATGTCGCCGATGAAGCGGCGCTCGGGCGGCGGCTGCTCCTTGACCAGCGTGGGCGCCGCAATGATCTGGGCGGTCGAGGCCATCGACGGGTTGAGCGAGATGTCGACCACTTCCAGGTCGTATTCGTCCGACAGGYGCTCTTCGCAGAGCTTGCGCACATTGACGATCGCACGCGACGAAGACGGCGTGGTGCCGACGACATACAGACGGAGCCGATGGTGGGTCATGGAGCCTGCTTCAAAGGCCGCACGTCGAGGCCGACCAGCACCCGCTCTTCATTGGACAGATCGCCAATGATCTTGCGGATCGGCTCAGGCACTTTTCGCACCAGTGTCGGCACGGCGAGGATCTGGTCGCCGGCGGCCAGCCGCGGGTTGACCAGCAGGTCGACCACCTCGATCTGGTAGCGGCCGGCCAGGTGGGTTTCGCAGACGCGCCTGAGGTTGTCGAGCGCGGTCATGGATTTGGCTGTCTGCCCGGCAACGTAGAGCTTCAGCTGCCATTCGGGCACGGTGGCCGTGGGGGCCGTGGTCACCGGCGGGCTGTCGAGAGTGGCGTCGGTACTGCTCATCATTTACCTCTTGTTCCGCCCGGGATACCGGACTGTGCGTTGCGGGCCGCGCGCACGCGGGCCGAGCCCGTCAACACCTGGCTGCCGGAAACGTAGACGTCGATCATGTCGACCCCGTGGTTGCTCATCACGAACTCGCGCACCTGGTTCGAGTGCGCCATGCCGCGTGACTTCAGCACCTGCAGGGTGCGCGTGCGTTCGCTATTGTTCTCGTGGTTGGCCAGCATCAGCCAGGTGTCCATCAGCGAAGACACGCCGACTTCGGAATCGGCCAGGGCCCGGTCCGAATCCGAGGTCAGGCTGGTGAACATCGCCGTCACGCCTTCGTGCTTCAGAAAGTCGATCAGTCGCATCAGCGTGGGCTTGAGCGCGATGTCGTGGTGGCTCTCGATCGACAGGTTGCTGATCGGGTCGACCACGACCACGCGGGGGTTCAGCTCGTGCACCAGCTCGTACATCTGCACCAGGTGCTGCTCCAACCCGTGCAGCGTGGGCCGCGACGCGTGCACATGCAGCAGGCCCTCGCGTTTCCAGTGGGCCAGGTCGAGGCCGATCGAGCGCATGTTGCGAAACAGCTGGCTCGCCGATTCCTCGTAGGCGAAATAGAGCGCCTTTTCGCCGCGGGCGCAGGCGGCTTCGGCAAAGCTGGCGCCGAGCGTGCTCTTGCCGGTGCCCGGCGAGCCGGAGACCAGCACGCTGCTGCCGCGGAACACACCCCGGCCGCCCAGCATGCTGTCGAGTCCGGCCACGCCGGTCGAGACGCGCTCTTCCAGCGCCTCGTGGTCGAGCCGCAGCGAGGTGATGGGCAGCACCGACAGGCCTTTTTCGCCAATCAGGAAGGGGTACTCATTGGTGCCGTGGGCCGAGCCGCGGTACTTGATGACACGCAGCCGCCGGGTCGACACCTGTTCGACGATCCGGTGGTCCAGCATGATCACGCAGTCGGCCACGTACTCTTCGAGCCCGTAGCGCGTCAGCGAGGTTTCTCCGCGCTCGCCGGTGATCACCGCCGTCATGCCGCGGTCTTTCAGCCAGCGGAACAGGCGCCGCAACTCGGCGCGCAGCACCGCATGGTTGGGCAGGCCGGAGAACAGCGCCTCGATGGTGTCCAGCACCACGCGCTTGGCACCGATCGTGTCGATGGCGTGGCCGAGCCGGATGAACAGGCCCTCCAGGTCGTACTCGCCGGTTTCTTCGATCTCTGTGCGTTCGATGTGCACGTGGTCGAGCAACAGCAGCTTGCGGCGTTGCAGCTCCTCCAGGTCGAAGCCGATCGAGCGCATGTTCTCGGTCAGCTCGGCGGCGTTCTCCTCGAACATCATGAAGACACCGGGCTCGCCCTGTTCGACCGCGCCGCGCACCAGGAACTCGGCGGCCARCATCGTCTTGCCGCAACCGGCGCTGCCGCAGACGAGCGTGGGCCGCCCGCGCGRCAGGCCGCCGCCGGTGATTTCGTCCAGGCCCCCGATACCGGTGGCCGCCTTGGGCAGCTCCGCACGGTGGGCGGGTGACTGATCAAGCACGTTCGACATGGGCTGTGGTCCCTCACAGGTGAGTCTTTTGGCTGGCGACGCCTGGGCAATGAGGAGGGCGCCGATTCCTCGGCCGGCGCCCCAACGGCGATGGGATGGCAATCCGTGTGCCTGGGGCGGCCGGCGGCGGTTTGCCCGGCCCGGTTCGGCTTGCCCGGCCCCGGGCCCGGCGCTATTCTGCGAAGCAGGGAGCACGGTGGTGTACAGGCTGGACCGCCACGTCAACGGCGGTGCACGAGGAGCGCATGTGAATCGCCTGGGTGCAGATCGCTTCGGGCGTGTGGGCCTGTGGCCGTCGCGGCTTGATGCCTGGCTGCTTGCAGCGATCGGCGTGTTGCTGGCTGCCGCGCTGCCGCTGGCCGCACAGGCCGAGACGCTGTCGCTCGACTCGGCAAGGCTGATCGTCGAGCAGGCCTCGCGTCCCACGGCGCCCTGGGGCGGGCCGACGACGGGTCCGCCCGCGCAGCCCGGCAAGACGGTGGCGGTGCTGGCCGAAGACTTGCGCAATGGCGGTGTGCTCAGCGTGGCGCAGGGCATCCGCGAAGCGGCGCGCGAGATCGGCTGGGTGGTCCGGGTTTACGACGCCGGTGGCACGCCGGCAGGACGCAAGCGCGCCACCGCCGACGCGCTGGCCGCGCACCCGGACGGCCTGGCCATCTGCGGCTCGGACGCCTACGAGTTGCTGTCGGCACTGAAGGAAGGCGGTGGCCGCTTGCCGCCGGTGGTCGGCTGGCATGCGGCGGCCGATGCGGGGCCGGTCGAGGGCACGCCGGTCGCGACCAACGTGACGACTGACCCGCTCGATGTGGCCCGCACCACGGCGATGGCCGCGGTCGTGCAGTCCGGCGGAAAGGCCGGTGTGGTGGTCTTCACCGATTCGCGCTTTCGGATCGCCACCGCCAAGTCCGAAGCGATGGCTGCCGTCATCCGCCGTTGCGGCGATTGCGCGCTGCTCGAGATTCGCGACGTGGCGATCTCGGAAGCCGCCGCGCGCATGCCGGCGGTGACGCGCGAGCTGGTGGCCCGCCACGGCAGCCGCTGGACGCACGCGCTGGCGATCAACGACATCTACTTCGACTACGCCGCGCCGACACTGATGTCGATGGGGGTGCCCAACGCCGGCATCAGCCTGCTGTCGGCTGGCGATGGCAGCGCGCCGGCTTTCATGCGGATCCGCGCCGGCTCGTACCAGACCGGCACGGTGGCCGAGCCCTTGAACATGCAGGGCTGGCAGGTCGTCGACGAGTTGAACCGGCTGATGCAAGGCCAGCCCATCAGCGGGTTCACCGCCCCGGTCCACCTGATCAACGCCGGCAACATCTCCACCGAAGGCGGCGCGCGCCAGGTGTACGACCCGGCCAACGGCTACCGCGAAGCGTACTTGCGGATCTGGAAGGCCCGGTAAGCCGATGCCGCACCGGCCCGCTTCTGAAGACCTCGTCCAGCACCCCACGACCGGCCGGCTGGACCGGTGGATGCCCCGCTCGCTGCGCGGGCAGTTCGCCGCCGCGCTGGTGGCCATGGGGGCGTTGGTGGTGGCCGGCGGCGCGACGGCGGTCTATGCGCTTCGCTCCACCGGCGAGGCGGCGCGCCAGGTCTCGCAAGAGCGCCTGGCGTTGGTCGAGGCGGCGCAGCAGCTGCAGCAGCACACGCAGCAGATCCAGCTGCTGTCAGACCGCATGGTGGCTGCTGACTCCAGCGAGGCGGTGCACCGCCACTATGAGCAGATCCTGCGTGAGCTCGACGGGCTGGACCAGCTGACGGCGCAGCTCGCCGTCAGCGACGATGCCTCGGTGCTCGACCTGCACATGGCGAGCCAGCTGTTCCGCAACTCGGCCCATGTGATCAGCCATTTGCGCGAGGACGCCTCGATGGGCGGCGCGCCCGAGGTGAGGGCGGTGGCGCTGGCCAGCTACCGCGACGAGATGCAGACCCACGCGCTGGAGATGGCAAGCGCCGCGGACGCGCAGTCCGACCAGCTGACCCGGGCCTACCAGGCTGCCGTGCAGCGGGTGGTCGACGCCTCACGTGTCAGTGCATGGTGGGTGGTAGGGTGGCTGGCCTTCAGCCTGCTGTGCGCTTGGCTCATCGCGCAGCGCCTGCTGGGCCGGCATGTGCTGGCGCGTCTGCAGCAGGTCAGCCTCAGCCTGCGCAGCGCTGACGTCGATGCGAACTCCACGCACGTGGCAGTGCATGGCGACGACGAGATCGGCGAGATGGCGCGTGCGGTCGAACAGTTCCTGCGCGACCGGCACCAGCTGGCGCTGACCCGGGCGCGGCTGGAAGAGGAGCAGCAGCGCCTGGCAGCGATCATCGACAACACCGCCGACAGCATCGTCGTGTTGCAGGGCGGCCGCGTGCGGCAACTGAACCGGGCCGCCGAGCGGATGTTCGGGCTGCGCCAGGTCGAGGCCTCGGGCCTGCTCGGCGAAGAGCTGACGCCGGGCCTCGACTGGCAGGCGCCGACGTTGCCGGGCGTGGCGCTCGATGCCACGGCGTGCAGTGCCGGTGGGCGCCGCATTCCGGTCGAGGTGTCGCTGAACCGGGTGGCCGGTGGCAGCGGTGACCTGATCGTGCTCGTGATCCGCGATGCGACCTTGCGCAAGGAGGCCGAGCAGCACCTGATCGATGCCCGCGACGCCGCGGTCGCGGCACGCGCTGCTCAGGCGAAGTTCCTGGCGACGATGAGCCACGAGCTGCGCACGCCGCTGAATGCCGTGCTGGGTTACGCGCAGATCCTGGAGCTGGACGCGTCGTTGACCGAGCGGCAGACGTTGGCGGCTGAGACGATTCACCGCAGCGGCGACCACCTGCTGGCGCTGATCAACGACCTGCTCGACCTGGCCAAGCACGACGCCGGCAAGCTGGAACTCTGTCTCGGCAACACCGCGCTGCTCGAATGCCTGCGGGTGACCTCGGACATCATCCGCGTCAAGTCGGACCAGGCGGGGCTGCTGTTCCGGATCGAGGTCGAGCCCGATGTGCCACTGACCGTGCTGGCCGACGAAAAGCGCTTGCGCCAGGTGCTGCTCAATCTGCTGAGCAATGCGGTGAAGTTCACCGACCGAGGCGAGGTGGTGCTGGGCGTGCGCTGTGTCGGTGAGCCGATACGCCACCACGCCACCTTGCGCTTCGAGGTGCGCGACACCGGCGTCGGCATGCCACAGGACCAGCTGGAGAAGATCTTCCAGCCCTTCGAGCAGACGGGCGACGCGCGCCGGCGCACGGTGGGCACCGGGCTGGGCCTGGCGATCAGCCGGCAACTGGTGCAGTTGATGGGCGGCGACATCCACGTGGCCAGCGAGCCGGGGCGCGGCACGGTGTTCTCGTTCGAGCTGGAGTTCCGCCTCGTGCCACCGGCGCCTGCGTCGGCCACGGCCGAAGCCGAGATCGTGGGCTACGACGGTCCGCGCAAGCGTGTCTTGGTCGTCGACGACATCGCGGCCAACCGATTGGTGATGCGCGATCTGCTGCAGCCGCTGGGCTTCGAGATCGACGAGGCGGGTGATGGCCGGCGGGCCGTGGAGCGTGCCCGGGCGATCGGCCCCGACCTGATCGTGATGGACATCGCGATGCCGGTCATGGACGGCCGGCAGGCGATGGCCCTGATCCACCGGATCGACGCGCTGCGCACCGTGCCCATCATCGCGGTGTCTGCGTCGGCGGAAGTCGGCGAAGTGTGCTCCGGCCCCGGGCAAGACGCGGTGGCCTTCTTGCCCAAGCCGGTCGACCGCGACCAGCTGCTGCGTGAGATCGCCCGCCAGCTGGGCCTGACCTGGCGCTGGAAGGCCACACCGGCCGAGCATTCGGCTGGACGTTGATGGCGTGCGCGCTGTTGGCCGCTCTGGGCTAGAGGCAGCCGGCCACCATCAGCGGCAGGCACAGCTCGCAGTCTTGCGCTTCGGCGCCGGGGTCGGGCAGCGCCGCGGGGTAGCGCTCGAAGGCGGYGCGGGGCGCCAGCTCGTGGGGCGACTGCGGCAGCCAGTGGTGCAGCAACCAGACCCAGGCGGCACCGCTGCCTTCCGGCGGGCCGGCATAGGCCAGCACCGCGTGCAGGCCACCGGGAACCGTCTTGATCGGCGTGCGGGGTGGCGGCTCGAAATCGGCCGGCAGCGCAACACAGACGTCGTAGCGGCATTTGTCGACCGGCGTCAGGCCGGGGTCGTCCAGCCCCATGCCGTAGCGGGTCAGGGCGCTCAGGCGCTGCCGCTGCATCCAATCGGCCAGCTGTTGCCATTGCGCGGCGCTGGCCTCGCCGTAGACGCCGACTCGCCGGGTGTAGGCCACGCGGATGTCGGGTAGTTGCTCGACACGCACTGCCCAAGTTCGCGGCGACGGCGGCGGCGGCGACGGTGGTGGTGACGGCGGGTGGCCGACGGCCGCGACGGACTCAGGGGCTTCGCCCGGCTGGCGCCACCGCGTGGGCGGCGCGCCGAAGTAGAGCCGGAACGCCCGCGCAAATCCGTCGGCGGTGTCGAAGCCGCAACGCAGCGCGATGTTGGCAATGCCGTCGTCGCCATAACGCAGCAGTGTGGCACCAGCCTCCAAGCGCCGGCGGCGCACATAGGCCATCGGCGCCTCGCCGTACCAGTCCTGAAAAACACGCAGGAAGTGGAAACGCGAGAAATGCGCTTGCGCCGCAAGCGTTTCGAGGCTCAGGTCACTGTCCAGGTGTGCATCGATGTAATCGAGTACCTGGTTGAGTCGGTAGCTGTATTGCTCGCTCGAAATCGCGGGTCGGCCCATCCCGGCATGTTTGCCTACCGCTCGCCGCAGGTCACTCGGTCAAAACCACAGCCACAAACGGCGCAACCATTTCGGCGTGGTGTCAGGCTTGGGCTGGTAGGTCTGGCGCAGGCTGGGTTGCATGGCGTGCTCCTGGGTTTGAGGCGTTTACTGTATATGAATACAGTGCTGGCTGTAAACCCAGTCGATGCCATCAAGAGCCCGGCCTGCGCCGATCACCAGGCTGGCGCGCCGGGCACCTCCACCGTGGCGCCGTTGCCGTTCACGCCAATGCGCGAGGTCGTCTGGCCGCCGTAGACCTCGGTGTCGGCACCCCACGCCACGCCAGTGATCGGCACCGTCACGGCGGCGGCGGTCGGGTTCGTGAGAACGATCGTCGACGAGGCCTGGCCCGGCCGGATGCGCGCCGTGAGCGCCGGGCCGCTCATCGGCGAGACCGCGGCGTTCACGGCCATGCGCTCGGCCATCAGACGGCCGATCTGCTCTTGGCGCCGGCTTTCGGGCGGCAGGTTGTACAGCGCCTCGTACTTGTCGAGCGTCCTGTCGATCAGATCGCCCAGCAGCGAGTGGGTGTCGTCGTAGGCCCGCAGGTTGGGCTGGTGGAACATCAGCGGGCGCATGTCGAAGCTGATCAGGTAGCGCAGCCAGAACTCGGACTCCTTGTCCAGGATCTCGGCGTAGCTCAGGTCGCGGCCCCAGTAGCTGGAGTAGATGAAGTTGTACTCATCCGTCCATTCCGCCGGCGTGCTGACGTTGTAGAACAGGTTGGCCGGGTAGCGCGGGATCATCAGCAGCCCGCGCGGCTCCAGGTCGTTGTAGATGCCCGTGTTCGGCCTCGGGCAGCCCTCGAGCGCGGCGCGCTCTTCGTTGCGGTGGCCGCAATACTTGGAGGTGTCGGACACCAGGTAGCGGATGCCGAAGTCGTACATCGCCCGCAGCGCGTTCGGGTTGTTCAGGCCCGAGATCTCGGGTGTCACCAAGGCGTTGCGCGAATAGGTGCCGAGCCCGAGCACGCCGGTGGCCACGGCGTCGTTCTTCGTCAGCTGCGACAGCATCGCGTTGTACGAGATCCCGTCGAGGTTGGGGTGCGCGTAGGTGTGGCTGAGCCAGTCGAACTGGTCGCTTGTGGCCTGGATCTGCGCCGTGAGGTTGTCGGTCTTGCGCGGGAAGTACGAGCCGTCGTACTCGCTGGTCGAGCCGATGCCGTTGAACGGCATCTCGGTCGCGAGGTGCCCCTTGCGCAGCTTGTTGCGGCGCGCTTGCCAGGCCGTGTAGCGGTTGTAGTCCCTGGCGGTGACGCGGTAGGTCTTGCCGGTTTCGTCGCTGTCGGCGGCGGCGTCCCAGATGGAATCGGCGATCAACAGGTCGTCGGGCTGGGCGCTCATGTAGACGCGCCGCTGGCCGACGTACACACCCTTTGTCACCCAGTGGACGACGCCATAGCCCAGTTGCAGCGTGTGCGTGAGGTAGGGGTTGCCGTCGGCCATGATGGACAGCGTCTGGCGGCCGTCGGCGGTGTTGTGGGTCGCGACCAGCGCGTTGTTGTTGGCGTCCACCACCAGCGCGGTGGCGCCGGCGACCTTGGCCTGGTAGACCCACGTGTCACGCCACACGATCGGGGCCTGCGGCCGCAGGTAGGGAAAGATCTTCCGGCCTGCCGCCGTCAGCGTGCTGGCGAGCCCCTCGGGGCCGGTGGCCGAACCCCACAGCGGCGAAGGCACGCCCAGGCCGTAGGTCTCGGGTGAGCTGCTGCCCGGATAGGTGTACATCGAGGCCTGGCGCACGCGGTACTTGGCTTCGTACCGCCACAGCCGGGCCCATTCTTCGGCGCTCAGCGCGCTGCCCCAGGTGCCGGGGCTCTGCTCGTACTCCAGGTTGCCGCTGGTCAGCATCACCCCTTGGTAGCGGCCCAGCCCGGTGCCTTGCCCGCTGCACAACACGCCGAGGTCCAGCCGCTCGGTCTTGGCCAGCCTCACGTCGTAGGGCACGCCCACGGAGTCGAGCATGTTGCGAATCGCCGGCAGCACGTTTTCGCTGCCGTCCGCCGCCAGCACCAGCACGCGCATCTCGATCGATTCGACCGGGGCGGCGTCGTCCAGGCAGTCGGTGGCCTGGGCGCCGGCGGCACCGAGTGCGCCGGCCACCAGCGCCAGCCAGCGCGAGGCGGCAAGCCTTGTTGGGTGGCGCGACACGAACGGTGAGCGGTTGAAACGTTGCACGAAAAGCTCCAGCAAAAGGTCAGGGGCCATGAAATGAGTGATCGAAATATAGAAGTGCCTTTGTTTGATGTCGATATGGCGATAAATCCTTCGATCAAATAAATACGAAGGTTTCGATTTCAAAGGATTCGACGGTCGCGCACGCAGTTCTGGTCAATTCCGGCTGGCATTTGCCGCAATGCCGGCAGGGTGCGGCGCCGGGCGCGACGCCTAAGCTGCAGGCGGTCCCGAATTTGACAGCGTTGTCATGACGCGACCACAACATCACCTAGAGGAGACATTGAGATGACGAAACATGCTGGGTTCAAGCTCGCCGCGCTGGCGCTGCTTGTCGGCCAGGGGTCGGCCTTCGCCACGCAAACCTGCGAGCAATTTGGTTCGGTGTCCGCGGTGAACGGCACCTTCCTGGTTCAGAACAACTTCTACAACCCGGCGCCGGGCGGCACGCAGTGCATCGATGTCGACGTCGGCACCGGTGTGTTCACCGTCACCGGCAACAACTCGGTGCCCACCAACGCGGCGCCGGGCGGCTACCCGTCGATCTACAAGGGTTGCCATTGGGGCGGTTGCACCAAGGACAGCGGCATGCCGCAGAAGATGAGTGACCTGTCCTCGGTGCAAAGCAAGTTCAACGTCACGCCGGCCGGCCCCGGCCAGTGGAACATCTCGTACGACGTCTGGTTCGCCCAGACCCCGACGATTGATGGCCAGCCGGACGGTACCGAGGTGATGGTCTGGATCAACCACTCGGGTGTGGTCTCGCCGGCCGGCCAGCGTGCGGGCGACGTCACGATCAACGGCATGGACTGGGAGGTCTGGACGGCGCCCAAGGGCACGGCCGGCTTCAACGACAAGTGGCACATCGTTTCGTACGTGGCCAAGAGCCCGCGCAACGCGGTCGATTTCGACCTGCTGCCGTTCTTCAAGGACTCGCACAACCGCGGCCTGCTGGAAGACCCGTGGTACCTGATCGACGTGGAGGCAGGTACCGAGGCCTGGCAAAACGGCTACCCGGTCAAGGTCAACCAGTTCGACGTAACGGTCAAGACGGGTGGCACGCCGCCGGACAAGATCGACCCGAAGAAGTGGTACGAGGTCGTGAACTCGAACAGCGGCAAGTGCGTCGACGATGYCGAATTCGGCAACAAGAACGGCGCCAAGGTCCAGCAATGGGACTGCAACGGCACTGCGCCGGCGAAGAACCAGCTCTGGAAGTTCAAGCCGACCGGTGGTGGCTACTACAAGGTCCTCGTCCAGCAGCTCAAGACGCTGGCCTGGAGCACGACCAACCAGGGCACCGCCAACGGCACGCCGATCCAGCTTTGGACCTACGGCGGCACCGGCCACCAGCAATGGAAGGCCGAGAGCCTGGGCGGCGGCGCCTGGAAGTTCGTCGGCAAGGGCAGCGGCAAGTGCCTGGACGTGCCGGCCGCCTCAAAGGACAACGGTGTGCAGCTGCAGATTTACGACTGCAACGGCACGGCCGCGCAGTCGTTCAAGCTGATCGAGCACTGATGTGAACGACGACACGCCGCTTGGCGTGTCATGGCTTTCGCACCGATGTTGTCTGCGCCTCGAGGCGACGCGAATTTCCGGGCGATCGTTGGGGCAGGAGGCCGAAAGGGCCGAGGAGAGAGGCTGGCAGGGGCGGTTGCGGCAAGACCAGCGACCGCCCCCTTCCGGCGCCGTGAAGCGCTCGACAGCAGGCGCGAACACAACCCACCTAGAGGAGATACCGAGATGATGAACACAGCCAAGCTCAAGCTCGCCTTAATGGCGATGCTGATGGGCCACGGTGCCACCTTCGCGCAGACGACCTGCGACCAATTCGGCTCATTGCCGGCGTTGAGCGGCACCTACATCGTTCAGAACAACTTCTACAACCCGGGCCCGGGTGGCTCGCAATGCATCAACGTGGACGCCGGCAGCGGCGCGTTCACGGTGACCGGCAACAACTCGGTGCCGACCAACGGCGCACCGGGCGGCTACCCGTCGATCTACAAAGGCTGCCACTGGGGTGGCTGCAGCAAGAACAGCGGCCTGCCGCTGGTGCTGAACACCGTCAACAGCGCGCCGACGCGCTGGAGCGTGACGCCGCCGGGGCCGGGGCAGTGGAACATCTCGTACGACATCTGGTTTGCACAGTCACCGAACCCGCCGGGCCAGCCCGATGGCACCGAGATCATGATCTGGATCAACCACTCCGGCACCGTCAGGCCGGCCGGCCAGATGACCGGCAACGTCACCATCAACGGCATCAACTGGGACGTCTGGACCGCGCCGAAAGGCAGTGCCGGCTTCAACGACAAGTGGCACATCGTGTCCTACGTGGCGACCGGCACGCGCAACGATGTCGACTTCGACCTCAAGCCCTTCTTCAACGACTCGAGAAACCGCGGCCTGCTGTCCGACTCGTGGTACCTGATCGACGTCGAGGCTGGCTTCGAAGCCTGGCAGAACGGCTATGGCGGCCGCAGCAACCACTTCGAAGTCGATTTCAACAAGGGCACGCCACCGCCGGACATCGACCCGACCCGTTGGTACAACGTGGTCAACGTCAACAGCGGCAGCTGTGTCGACGATGCCGGCTTCAGCAGCCAGAACGGCGCGACGGTGCAGCAGTGGGCCTGCAACAACGGCGGCCAGGCGAACCAGCGCTGGCAGTTCAGGCCGACCGGCGACGGCTACTACGAAGTGCATGTGCAGCAAGCGCAGGCGCTGGCCTGGGATGTCGCCGATTGGGGCACCGGCAACGGCTCACGCGTCCAGCTTTGGACCTACGGCGGCGGCCAGAACCAGCAATGGAAGGCCGTCAGCGTCGGCGGCGGCGCCTACAAGTTCGTCGGCCGCGCCAGCGGCAAATGCCTGGACGTGCCGGGCGCGTCGAAGAGCAACGGCGTGCAGCTGCAGATCTACGACTGCAACGGCACCGCAGCGCAGTCGTTCAAGCTGATTGAGCGCTGAGAAAGGCTGACCCACAAGGTGACAAGAGGGCGGCACAAAGCCGCCGCGCCGGTGGGCGGCCTCGCCCGCCGGCCCAGAACGCTTGCTCCGCCGGTGCGGCCAGAAGCCACAGCCGGCTTTGACACGCCGGGCTACTCGCGTGGCGTGTCGTTGTCTTCACGTGGGATGTCGTCTTCGCTCCCCACGGGCCCGAGTTCGTCGCTGGATGGTGGGGTGTATGACTTGCGCGGCGTGTAGGTCTCGGATGGGCGTTGGGCTCCATTGACGGGCGGCGACGCAACCCGCAACGCGTGGTGAGCTGGGTCAGCATCAGTGGTGCCGGCGTCGTCTTGCGGGATGTCGTCCTCGCTCTCCACCGGACCGGGCTCTTCATTCGCGCCCGGTGGTTCAACGGCGCGGGGAAGGCCTTGCTGGCCTGGTGCGCCAGGGTTCGGCGCGGTGGGCTCGGGGGCGCGGTTGGTGGATGCGGTGTTCATGGCTCGCTTTCGGCTGTGAGCGTGGTCTGCGGCAAGTGCCGTACCTAGGGACTGACAGGCGCTGGCACTACCATGCCGGCCATGACGACCGATACCACCCACCCCCAAGAGCCCACCGAGGGCGAGCTGCCCGAAACCATCAACGAGCCCCGCCTGTGGCGTGACAACGGCTGGACGGCCAAGGTCCTCAAGAACGAGGACGATGACGGCTGGGCGGTGGCGATGATCAAGGACGGCGAGGCCGAGCCGGCGCTGGTCGGGCCGTGGACCATGGGGCGCGACAAGAAGAACCCCAAGCCGCTGGACACGGCGGCCTTCAACACGTTGGTGAAGACGGCGTCGGAAGTGATCCGCCGGCACGAGCAGCAGCTGCACGCGATGCTGCACAAGAACGTCAGCGTCGACGTCGGCGATGAGCGCATCACCGTGACGCTGGACATCGTGCCCCACGAGTTCGAGCCCTATGCCGTGCTGGCCGCGCAGGATGCGATGGGTGAATCCCTCGCGCAGGTCCGCGTCTCGGCGGGCTTCAAGCTCAACGCCACCAGCGCCGCCGCCTGGGTCGAGAGCGACTACCGCCGGCCGGGCTGAGCACCACGATCGATGGGCGGGCCGAGCGGCATCTGCATGCGCCGCGCCGCCACGTGGCCGCTGTAGTAGCCGGGGACGAGCTGGGTTTCGATGAAACCCAGGCGCCGGTAGAAAGCCTGGGCGGCGGGGTTGTCGGCGCGCAGTTCGAGCGCGATCGTGATGATGCCGGCCACGCGGGCTGAATCGAGCAGCCAGTCGGTCAGGCTGCGCCCGATGCCGCGCCGCTGCTGCGCGGGCTGCACGCACAACAGCAGCAGGTGTGCCTTCTCGTCGCCAAAGTGCATCGCAGCAAACCCGTGCAGCCGAGGGCCGTCGCAGGCAACCACGGCCGTGGTTTCGGTGTCGCGGATCAGCGTGGCCATGCGCTCGGGGGTGTAGCGCCAGCCGAGCCCGGCCTCGATCAGATCGCGCGACATTTCGGCCATGGCCCGCGCTTCGGCCAGGCGGGCAGGGCGCAAGACGACGGCACAGGGTTCGTTCACGGGCGGGGCCGTTTCGATCGTCGGTGAGCTGAGCGGGTGAGGGATCTTGTCGCGGGTAACGACATGGTCCGCCGGAACGACGCATTTGTCGATCCGGATGCGTCCCCAAAATGCGCGCCAGCTCGTTCAGCCCTCGTACGCCAGCGACGCCGCCACCGGCGCCCGCGCCGCGCGCCAGGCGGGCCAGGCGCAGGCGAGCAGCGACACCGGCAGCATCACCAGCAGCCAGCGCAGTGCCGCCCCGGCGTCGGGCCACCAGGGTGTGGGCAGCGGGAACATCACGCGGCCGAATGCTTCGGCCAGCAACACGCTCATCGGCACAGACAGCGGCAAAGCCACCAGCCACGCCAGGCCGGTGATGACCAGGCCCTCGGTCTGCACCATCAGCATCGTCGCGCTGTCGCGCGCGCCAATGGCGCGCATCACGCCCAGCTCGCGCCGGCGCTCCAGCACCGCCAACCCCATGGTCGAGGCCAGGCTGATCGCCCCGACGGCGATCATCAGCCACGACATCGAGCCTAGAAAGTTGACCACCATCAGCAGGTGGTCCTCGTAAGACCGGCGGCCCTCAGCGACGAGCTGGCTGCTGGCGACCGGCATGCCGGCATCGGCCAGTGCGCTGCGCAGACGCGCGATGGCGTCGAGCTGCGTGGCGTCGCTGTGACTGCCTTCGAGCGTCACCACCACCGTGCTGGCCAGGCTATCGCCTGCCAGCGCTTCGAGCCGGGCACGGCGCACATAAGCCACCGGCTGCGGGCCGGCGTCGACCACGCCGACGATGGTCCACGGCCGGGCCTGGCCGTCGATGCGCAGCGGGACCCGGGCGCCGAGCAGCAACTGTGGCTGCTGGCGCAGCAGGGCGCGGCTGAGCACCACCGCGTCGGTGTCGTCGCCGGCCGCGAGCCAGCGGCCCTCGACCAGGCGAGGGCGCAGCGCTGCCGAGTCTTCAGGCACGCCGATCAGCGAGAGGTCGTCGCCGTTGTCGGCGAGCGTGACACGGCGGCCGCGCCAGGCCTCGGCATGGGCCACGCCCTCGGCCGCGCGGGTCGCGGCTTCCAGCGCGGCGGCCGGTTGCGCGTCGATCAGGCGCAGCGACAGGTCGAAGCGTTGGCCTTCGAACAGCAGGCCGACTGAGTCTTGCACCGCGCCGCGCAGGTTGGCCGCGCCCAGGAAAACGGAGCCGCCCGCGGCCAGCGCCAGCAAGGTCAACAGCATGCGCTGGCGGCGGCGAAAGGCGTTGCCCAGCGCCAGCAGCAAGGGCCGCGACAGGCCGCCGAATGCGACCCGGCGCGTGCTGGCCAACGCGCGGCCCGGCGCGACGATGCCGATGTCACGCAGGGCCTCGCCCACGGGCACGCGGCAGGCTCGCCACACCGGCAACGCCGCCGCGCCCACCGGCAATGCCAGCCCGACGACCAGCTGCAACGCCAACGCCCACCAGGGCAGCGCCTGGTCGTCGAGCGGGAAGTTCAGCATCTCGGCCCGGAACGTGGCGTAGCGTCGGCCGACGAACAGCGCGGCCGGCAAGGCGGGCAGGGCAGCCAGCAGCCCGAGCAGCCCACTTTGCGCCAGGTACAGCCGGGCGATCGGCCACGGCCCGGCGCCCAGCGTCTTCATCACGCCGATCTCGCGTGCCTGGCCGGCCAGCGTGGACTGGATCAGGTTGACGACCAGGAACGMGCAGACCAGCAGCGCCAGCAGGGCGAACGCGCCCTGGGTCAGCAGCACCGAGTTCATCTGCGCAGCGTGCACGTGTTCACCTGGCACCGGCACCTCGACGCTGGTGACGCGCAGCCCGCGCTGCTCCAGCACCGCGGCAGCTTCGGCGGCGATGCGTCGCACCGCGGCGCGATCGGTTTGCGGGTCGCGCACGCGGATCTGCAGCTCGTTGAAGCCGGCCGGCGCACCCAGGCGCTGCAAGGTGGCGGGTGTCGCGAAGCCGTAGACCAGGTGCTCCATCCAGCCCGGTGCCTGGCTCACGTCTCGCACGACGCCGCTGAGGGCCAACGCCTGGGCGTTGCCGCTGCGCGGCCGCAGCGTGGCCGCTTCGCCCACCACTGCGCCAGAGAATTCGAGCGACGAGCGTTCGATCACCCACTCGCCGTCGCGCGGTGGCCAGGGCCCTTCGGGGCGCAGCAGGCCGATGCCGGGCGCGCTGAAGTCGTCAAAGGCGATCAGCTCGGCGGTTTGCCACGCGCCCTCGGCCTGTACGCTCAACGTCAGCACGCGGCGCAGGCGAGTGGCGCCGACTGTGGGCAGCGCGCGAACCTCGGCCACGGCGGCGGCGTCGATCGCCCCGTCGACCGTGAGCGTGGCCGAGACCGGCAGGCTGGCGATGAAGCCCTGCTCGGTGGTGCGGCCGACCAGGGCCCAGGCGTTCAGCACCGTGCCGGCGCCTGTCAACGCCAGAGCCATGGCCACAGCCACCAGCAGCGAGCGTGCTTTGTGTTGGCCCAGGTCGCGCAGGGCCTTGCGCCAGCGGGTATCAAGCATGGGCCAGTGCCTCGGTCGGTGCCGATGCGAAGGCCTTGTCGTCCGACACAACTCGGCCATCAAGCAGCGTGATGCGGCGGGTGGCCTGATGCAGCGCAGCCCGTTCATGGGTGACCATCACGACAGTCAGGCCTTCGTCGCGCACCAGCTCGGCGAAGATGTCGAGCAGCGCCGCGGCGTTACGCGAGTCGAGGTTGCCGGTCGGCTCGTCGGCCAGCAGCACTGCAGGCGAATTGGCCAGCGCACGGGCCACGGCCACACGCTGCTGTTGGCCACCGGAAAGCGCGGCGGGGAACTTGTCGGCCTGGTCCGCCACGCCCAGCCGGGCGAGCAGCTGCAGTGCGCGGTCGCGGCGCTCGGCCGCCGGCCACTGCTGGCAAAAGTCCATCGGCAGCATCACGTTCTCGGCCGCCGTCAGGCTCGGCAGCAGCTGGAAGAACTGGAACACGATGCCGACCCCGCGGCCGCGCCAGGCGGACAGTTGCGCCTCGCTCAGGCGATGCAGCGCCTGGCCACCCACCCAGACCTCCCCGGCGCTCGGCCGGTCGATGCCGGCCAGCAGGTGCAGCAGCGTCGACTTGCCGCTGCCGGATGCACCGACCACGGCGACGAATTCGCCTTTGGCGATTTCGAGTGTCAGCGGGTGCAGCGCGGTGAACGGTTCGCCCAGACTGGGGTAGGTCTTGCTGGCCAGGTGCAGGCGAATCGCGGTGGCGTTGTTGTCGTTCAAGCTTGTCTCCATCGAGGGGTGAGAAGACTGTAGGTCGCGAGCCTTCGGCGATACACGCCACTCACCGGCCCCGTTCGCCCGTTCGGCGAAAGACGGTGTCGTGGGCGGTGGCGCGGGGGCATGCTGGCGCCATGTCGATCCAACCTCTACCCCATTCCATGAAGACCTTGGCCCTCGTTTTCGCGCTGGCGCTGCCTTTGCTGGCTGCCGCCCCGTCAATCCACGCTCAATCGAGCGCCGCCACGCCGGCGCGCGAAGCGGCGCAGTTCGATTTCCTCATCGGCCAATGGGACGTGGAGCTGCAGCCCAAGGTCAGCGGTCTGGCGAAGATGATCCATGGCCAGCCGAAATTGACCGGCAGCTGGAAGGCCTGGCGTGCGTTCGATGGCCAGGGCATCGACGACGAGCTGCGCGTGGTCGACAGCTCCGGCAACCCAGCCACTTTGGCGCATGCGCAGCGCATCTACGACGYCAAGGCGCAGCGTTGGCAGATCAGCCTGCTGGACGTCTACCGTGTGCGCTTCTCCAGTGCCACCGGGCAATGGCAAGGTGGCGAGATGCGCGTCGACGGCAGCGGCACCAACGCCGACGGCAAGCCGATGCTGTCGCGCACCCGCTTCGTCGACATCACCGCCGACAGCTTCAAGATGCAGCAAGACCGCTCGACCGACAACGGCGCGAGCTGGGACGAGGGCGCGCTGGTCATCGTCGCCAAGCGGGTGGCCGCAAAGGCACCGCGCTGAGCCCGGCGACGCGACAATCGCCGCCATCGTTATTTCGATGGAGTGAGGAAGGGTGATGCCACGCGCCTGGGTCTGGACGCAGCTGGCCATCGGCTGGTTGCCGATGTGGGCGCTGTTCACGGTGCTGATGATGTCGGCCCACCAGTCACCGGTGGAAGAAGCGGCACCTTATGCACTGCGCCTGATGGCGATTGCCGCGACGCTGGGCATGGTGGTGCACCGCCTGACGGCGCGGCTGCCGTGGCCGCATCCGTTTCGCCTGCGCTTCATCGTCGTTCACATGCTCGGCGGGCTGGCTTATTCGATGAGCTGGTTCGGCCTCAATGCGGTGGTCGAAAGCCTGCTGCGCCGCACGATCGCGATCCCGATCGGGCCAGGCATCGGGCCGTACTTGGTCGTCGGCATCTGGCTTTACGGCATGGTGGCCGCGGTGGCCTATGCCAGCCGCGAAGCCGAGCGCTCGGCCCAGCTCAAGGCCTTGGCGGCGAGCAGCCAGCTGGCCGCGCTGCGCTCGCAGTTGCACCCGCACTTCCTGTTCAACGCGCTGCACACGGTGGTGCAACTGATTCCGCTGGACCCACGCGGCGCTGTGCGCGCGGCCGAGCTGTTGGCCGGCGTGCTGCGCAACGCCATCGGCGAGCACAAGGAATGGGTGACGCTGCGCGACGAGTGGGATTTCGTGCAGCGCTACCTCGAGATCGAGGCCATCCGTTTCGGCGAGCGGCTGGTGGTGCGCAGCGAGATCGACGCGGCGGCGCTGGATGCGCAGCTGCCTTCGTTTGCCTTGCAGACGATGGTCGAAAACGCCGTGCGCCACGGGGCCGCGCCGGCGATCGAGCCGACCACGCTGCAGATCCGAGCGCGTCTGGACCGTGACCGCCTGCTGGTCGATGTCGACGACAACGGCGTCGGCGCCGACCTGGCGGTGGTGGAACGTGGCGGCACGGGCCTGCGTCGCTTGCGCGAGCGCCTGGCGTGGCTGTACGGCGGCAGCGCCAGCCTGGTGCTGCGCGGTGCGCCAGGGCAGGGCTTTGGCGCGACGCTGCAGCTGCCGCTGCGCCGTGCCGCGCCCGAGGAAAACGGCGATGAATGACGCCGCCCCGGTCTCGGCGCAGATCTCGGCGCTGATCGTCGACGACGAGCCGATCGCCCGCGCCGGCCTGCGCCACCTGCTGGCCGATGCGCCGTGGATCCAATGCATCGGCGAGGCGGCCAACGGCCCTGCTGCATTGGCGGCGATCGACAGCCAACGGCCCGACCTGGTCTTTCTCGACATCCAGCTGCCCGGGCTGCTGGGCACCGATGTGATGGCGCGGCTGCAGCACCGCCCGGTGGTGGTGTTCACGACCGCCTTTGCCGAGCACGCCGTCACCGCGTTCGAGCTCGGCGCGCTCGACTACCTGCTCAAGCCCTTCGGCGCCGATCGCCTGGCCGCCGCGCTGGAGCGTGTGCGCGCCGCGCTGGGCGAGCCCGCCCCACCGGCGCTCGAGCGCTTCGGCGAGGCGATGAGCCCTGGCCCGATCAGCCGCCTGTTCGTGCGCAACGGCCGCGCCATCGTGCCGGTGGCGGTGGCCGGCGTGTCGCGCTTCGAAGCGATCGGCGACTACGTGGCGGTGCACGCCGCCAGCGGCATGCAATTGCTGCACCTGTCGCTGAACAAACTCGAAGCGCGGCTGGACCCGCAGCGCTTCGTGCGCATCCACCGCGCGCACATCGTCAACCTCGACCAGGTCAAGGCTTTCAAGCGGCAGGATGGCGTCAACCTGGTGGCCGAACTGCTGGATGGCACGGTGCTGCCGGTGAGCCGGTCAAGGGCGCAGGCGTTGCGAGGCCTGGTCGGTTGACAAGACCAGGTTGGCGCGGTGGACATGGAACAACCTGGCCTAACTCTATTTAGGGATGTATTGGATCTGGGAGCACCCGTTCGCCTCGGCCGGTCCTAGGATGCAGCGATCGGACTCCGGCCGTCATCCGGCGGCTTCGATGTTCGATGTCTCAACATCACATCCAAGGAGGTAGCTTGTGACCCCAACCCTCAGGAAGCCGCTTTTCGGATTCGTTGCCGCCGTCGTTCTCGGTTGCTGCTCGGCGGCGATGGCCGCCGCACCGAAGTACAAGCTCGACGTCGTGCGCGGCGATGGCGCGATGCCGGTGCCTTCGGCCATGGTGGCCATCAACGATGAAGGCGAAATGATCGGCACGATCTACGGTCTGCCGGACCATTCCTTCACGACGGTATTGGCGCGGTACACCGGCCGGCGATCGGCGGCACAGCTGCTGCCCGACAGTGACGCGATGGAGGTCGCCGGCATCAACGCCGCAGGCGATGTACTTGCCTCCGAGCACGGCAACTCCGCGCTCTGGCGCCACGACGGCACACGTGAAACGCTCGACCAGCTGGACCGGGTCACCGCGATCAACAACATCGGCCAAAYCACCGGCTATCAAGGCGCCGCTGCGGTCGTCTGGAAAGACGGCGTGGCCGATGTTCTCGAGGGCGTTGATGGCCAGCAGGCCTGGGTCAGCGACATCAACGATTCAAGCGTGTCCRTCGGCACCGTCGACTACATGGTCGGCAAAAAGCGTCGTTCCGACGCCGCGGTGTGGGATGCGGCAGGTCATCTCGTGCGACTCACGGTTGCGGGCGCCCAAGATGCCGATGCGCAGTCCATCAACAAGCAAGGCCAGGTGGTGGGTTGGGCCACCGATGGGGTTGACTACTTTTCCTTCCTCTATGACGCAGGGGCAGTCACCCGCCTTCCACAGGTTCATGGCGACGACATCTGGCAGGTCGTGACGATCAACGACCATGGCGACGTGCTGGGCAATCAAGGCCCGGTAGAGGGCCCGATCCTTTGGCACAAAGGTGTGGGCTATCAGTTGCGCGAGCTGCTGGAGGACCACGGCCAGGACTGGCAGTACCTCACTGCGTACGACATGAACAACTCGGGCCAGATCGTTGGCTGGGGGCGTTACAAGGGCAAAGGGCACGGCTTCATCGCCAAGCGTGTCAAGCAGTAGGCCGCGGGGCCTGAGCGGCACAGCGGTGCCGCCAGGCGGCGTTCAGCCCCTGCATATCGCCGCCCGGCGGCGGCTGGGCCTGGCGACACTGGGCGCATCACCACTCGTTGAAGCGCCATGCCCCTGACCATTGGCCTGCTGGCCGAGCACCTGCGGCTCGACCCGGCCGACACAGCCGTCTGCACCTTCCCCGTCATCGCGCCGCTGTACCAGCCGCTGCTGCACATCGACTGCCGGGGTGACCCGCCGTTGCCCGACCTGGCCGAACGTTGGGACGTGTCGGCCGATGGCCGCGACTACCGCTTCTGGCTGCGCGAGGCGACCTTTCACGACGGCACGCCGGTGCGCGTGCGCGATATGGCCTGGAGCCTGTCACGGCACCTGCGGCCGGGATCGAACTCGCTCTTCGCGACCATGCTGCGTGGCCTGCTGCGACGTGGCGGCACGACGCACGACGACGGGGTCGCCGAATCGTTCGAGGTCGATGAGGCGCAGCGCTGCCTGCGCATCCGCCTCGTGGCACGGTATGTGCCGCTGCCCGAGCTGTTGGCGCACCCGATGCTAGGCGTGCTGCGTGTGGCCGAGGGCGGCCGCCTGGTGGGCTCTGGCCCGTTGATGGCGCGGCAGGCCGGCGCGTCGCTGCAATTCGTCGCGCATGCGGCCTACCGCGGGCCGCGCGCGGCGCAACGCGAACTGCAGCTGACCGGCTACGACACGCCGCAAGCGTTGGCCGCGGCACTGGCCTCGCAGGAGGTCGACGTGGTCTCGATCGAGCGTCTGCACCAGCCGCTGTTCGCCGGCAGTTTCGATTCAACGCCGCTGAAAGACCGTTGGGTCGGTGCGCTGATGGTCAACGCTGCCGGCGCGTTGCACAGCACCGAGCTGCGTCGCGACTTCGGCCTGATGGCGCAGGGCCTGGCCAACGGCCTGTTCGGCCCGGCGTTCGAGCCGTTTCTGCTGCCCGAAGATCTGGCAACGCCAGCCTACCGTGCGCGGCTGCGGCCGGCGCTCGACCCTGCCGAGTTTGCGCGGCGCTGGCGCGGCGAATTGGYAGGCCAGCCGCTGCGCATCGTCCATTGCCCGGGCCGCGGCCCGCTGAGCCAGATCCTCACCGCGTTGGCCGACACCCTGGCTCGGCATGACGTTCCGCACCGCGTGATCGAGGTGGCCAAGCCGGCCGAGGTCTATGAGCTGGTGGCGCAGGGCGATTTCGACGTCGTGGCGCGGGGCTGGGCCCAGGACCTGGACGATGCCGACGAGTTTTTCGGCATCTACGACAAGCAGGCACCCGGCGCAGTAGCCAACCTGCACCGGCTGCGCTTTGACGCTCAGGTGGCCGCTGCCCGGCACCTGCCTTCGGGCCCCGCGCGAACCGCGGCTTACATGGCGGCTCTGATCGAGCTGGAGGCGCAGTGGCTGTGCATCCCCATTTGCCACGACCGCAAGCGCCTGTTCCACGGCCCGGCCGTGCAGCTGGCGCCCCACTGCAACGACGTGTTCAAGCCGCTGCAGGCACCAGCGGCAGTTGCAAGCCCCGCTTGACCGAGTCCATCACCACCGTCGAGCGAAACCTGGCGATGTTGTCGTTGGGAAAGAACACGCGCCGGGTGAAGCGTTCGTAGTCGGCCATGCTGGTCGCGACGACGACCAGCACGAAGTCGTACTCGCCGGCCACGTAGTAGCACTGCTGGATCTCCGGCTGCGCGCTGGCCTCGCGCTTGAACGCGTCGATCGCGGCGGTCAGCCCTTGCTTGAAGGCCAGCTCGACGATCACGGTGACCAGCGAAACCATGGTCTCGGGCGCGAGCACGGCGACTTCGGCCTCGATCGCGCCCTCGCTCTTCAGCCGGCGGATGCGCCGCTGCACGGCCGTGGCGGAAAGGCCCAGCGCCTCGCCCAGGCTTTCGGCGGGTTGTCGGCAGTCTCGTTGCAGCGCGTCGAGGAGCGCGCGGTCGAAGCGGTCCAGCTCCATGGGGCGGGTGTCATGGGTCCAAAGAGACTGCATTCTCGCCAAGGGGCCGGCGCCAAGCGTGAACTGTTGCCGCTCCGGTTTGCTTCAGCATGAGGGCAGGGCGTCGATAACGCGTCGTGGACACCCAACGACATGCAGTACTCATGCCCGTCAGGTTTGCCGCGCTCCGCCCAGCGGCGCGCGCGGCAAGACGGTTCTTGGCTGCAGTAGTCAGTTGCGGGGCGCTGGGCTTGGCCCATGCCGGCCCCATCGGCGACAAGGTGTTCGCCATCGAGGCCGAACACGGTGGCAGCCCGGTCGAGGCGATCGAGCTRCTGCGCCCGCTGGAGGCGCAGGCCCGCGCCGTCCAGGGTGACGACCTGCGCATCTTCCTGGCCGCCTGGGGCTATGCCCACGCGGTCACCGACAAGCCCGCTGTGGCCGACGCGGCGATCGAAGAGTTGACCGACATCGGCGAGCGTAACGGTGACGCCGCCACCTTGGCCTCGGCCTATGCCCTGAAGGCGACGACCTTGCAGATGGCCGGCCAGGTGCGGGCCGCTTTCGGCTGGATCGAAAGCGCGGTGCCGCTGGCCAAGACCTCGCCGAGCGTCGACCTGCGCTACTGGATCTACATGACCGCCGGCGACCTGGCCCAGGCCAACGGGCAGGTCGATGAAGGCATCCGGCTGTTCGACGAGGCCGCCGAATCCGCACGCGAGGGCCACAACCMCCGCCGCGAAGGCCAGGCCCTGCTGGCGCTGGTGCCCTTGCGCATCGTCAGGGGCGAGGTGGCGCGGGCGATGCAGGTGTCGATCCGTGTGCGCGAGCTCGGGGTGCGCAGCAACGACCATTCGCTGGTCGCGGCCGGCTGGGTGATGGAGTCGCTGACCGCCGAGGCGCTGGGCGACCCGGCCCGCAGCGCGCGGGCCCGCCACGCGGCCGAGGCCGTGCCGCGCCCGGCGGTGCCGGCCAGCCAGGCCGTCAACGTGCAGGCTGGCGGTGATTCATGGCTGAGCACCGAGCTCGATGCCCTGCTGAGCCTGTCGGCCATGCACCTGAGCGTCGGCAACTTCGGTGCCGCGCGAGACTTGGCACAGCGGGCCCACGATCAGGCGCAGGCGCGCCACGACAACTATTCGCTCGGTCACGCATTGATCAACCTCGGCCTGGCCGACCTGGGCGTCGGACGTGTCCAGTCCGGCATGAAGGCGGCGAGCGCTGGTCTCGCGATGCTGGAAAGCCGCGAGCGCGACGCCGAATTGTTGGTGCAGCTGAACCGTTATGTGGCCGCACTCGAACGCCGCGGCGAAACCAGCGAGAGCTGGCTGAGGCTGCGCGAAGCGCTGCTGCTGGAGACCGAGCTGTCGCGCCGCGATCGGTTGAGCACGGTGATCGAGTTGCAGCGCGAGTCGAGCTTTCAGCAGCGTCAGCGCCAGATGGAGCAGCTGCAGCACGACAACGCGCTGCAGGCGGCCGAGATCAAGCGCCGCGCGATCGAGCGCACGCTGAGCCTGCTGCTGGCCGCAGCGATGGGTGCCGGCGGCATCATCGCCTGGCGGCTGTACCTGCGGGCCCGCGAGTCGAACCTGCGCCTGGCCGAGAACAACCAGTCGCTCGAACACGCCAGCACACACGACGCCGTGACCGGCCTGTTCAACCGACGCGCGATGGAGGCCCACACCGAGGAATTGGTCAACGAGCGTTATTGCTGCGTCAGCCTGTCGGTCAAGCAGTTCGGCCTGATCGTCGGCAGCGTCGGCCACCAGCTGGGCGACCTGCTGCTGTGCCAGATCTCGACCCGCCTGAACCAGGTCGTCTCTCGCCACGGCGGTCGCCTGTACCGGGTCGACGGTGTGACCTTCGGCGCGATCGTTCAGATGGAAGACGGCGAGCTGTGCCTGCAGAAGCTGCTGGAGGGGCTGGCCGCCACGATGGACGAGCCGTTCGAGATCGGCAACCAGGACCTGATCGTCTCGATCGGCCTCGGCGCGGCACAGTACCCGAAGGACGCCAGCACCGCCCACGAGGTGGCACGCCTTGCCGAGCTGGCCAAGCTGCAGACCCATGCTGACCCGGGCAACACCCATGTGGTGTACGACACCCGCATCGGCGAGAGCCAGCGCGACAAGCTGCACATGGAAACGCGCATGCTCAAGGCCATCGAGCATGGCGACTTCGAGCTGTTTTACCAGGGCCTGCGCGATGCCCGGACCAACCGCTTCTGCGGCTTCGAGGCCCTGCTGCGCTGGCGCGACGGCGGCAAGATGATCTCGCCGGCGCAGTTCATCCCTCTGGCCGAAGAGTCCGGGCTGATCGTGCGCATCGGTGCCTGGGTGCTGCGCCAGGCCTGCACGCAGGCCAAGGCCTGGGCTGATGCGGGCCTGGGCGTGCCGAAGGTGGCCGTCAACATCTCACCGCGCCAGTTCAACCACCCCGACTTTCTGGACACCGTGCGCGACACCCTGCGCGAGACCGGAGTGAACCCGGCGCAGATCGAGCTGGAGATCACCGAAGGCAGCGTGATGAACGACGCCGAGGCCAGCATCGCCCAGCTGCATGCGCTGCGCGACATGGGGCTGCATCTGGCGATCGACGATTTCGGCACCGGCTACGCGAGCTTGTCCTACCTGCGCCGCTTCCCGCTCAATCGGCTGAAGATCGACCGCTCGTTCGTCAGCCAGCTGGGCGCCGGCGAGCACGGCGACGCCATCGTGCGCACCGTGATCGAGCTGGCGCACTGCCTGGGCCTGTCGGTCACGGCCGAAGGGGTCGAGACGGTGGAGCAGGAAGCGCTGCTGCACGGCTGGTCTTGCGACGTGATCCAGGGCTTCCTGCATTCGAAGCCTGGCCCGGCCGCCGGGGCGACCGAGTTGCTGCGGGCTCAGCTCGAAGTGCCGGTGGTGGCCGAGGCGTAGTCCAGCTTCGGGTACCAGTCGGTGCCGCGGCCGGCGGGCGTCAGGTCGAGGATGTTCCACAGCGGGGTCGGGTCCGGCGCGCCGCGCGGGTCTTGCCCCGGGTCCTGGGTGTCGCCGAGTTCGGCGCCCCAGAAGTGGTGGATCTTGCCGCCGCGGCGTACCCACACGTCCAACGCCGGCCATTCGTCGCCGTTGGGCGCCAGGCCACGGTAGTCGCGCGCAAAGTCGTCGCCGACCGTGGTGTAGAACTTCAGGTTGCGCCAACCGCGCTCGCGTGCAAACGCGAGCTGCCGCTCCACCGGCGAGCGGCCCAGCACCGCGAACGCCACGCGCTGCGTGATGTCGCGCACCGGGATGTCCAGCGAGCCGAGGAATGCGGTGCACATTGGGCAGGGGCGGGCGCGCTGCGGGCCGAACATCCAGAAGTAGGTGACCAGCGTGTCGTGCGGGCCGAACAGGTCGGCCAGGCCCACCGCCTTTCCGTCGTCGTTCTCGAAGCGGTAGTCGCCAGCTTGGCCGCCTAGCGGCAGAGCCCGGCGCTGGGCCGCCACGCGCTCGATGTGGCGGCGCAGCTCGATCTCTTCGGCCAGCAACGCGGTGCGGGCGCGGCGGTAGTCGTCGCTGTCATTCGGATAGGGCTTGCTGGCCGACGAGGCCAGCGCGGCGGCGGGTTTCAGTTCGCTCATCTTTTGCTCCTTGGGGGTGGAAAAGATTGCCGGAGCAATGGTGGTTCCCGTCCGGGTGTGTCACCCAGCGCTGGGCGACGCCGCGTGCTGGCAGCAGGCACGCCAAATGCTCCTGCTTCTATTCCTTCCCCCCGAAAAGAAAGGGCATTCCATGAACACTCGTCGACTTCCTCTGTGGACCGCTTTCGCGATGGCGGCTTCTCTGGCCTCGGCTCCCGCCTTCAGTGCCGATCTGAAGCTCAGCGGCGACCAGGAAGCGCCGGCCGTGAAGACCACGGCGACAGGCACCGGCAGCATCAACGTCGGCACCGATGGTGCGGTGACCGGCAGCGTCACCACCAGCGGCCTCACCGGCACGGCGGCCCACATCCACCAAGCCGCGCCGGGCAAGAGCGGGCCGGTCGTGTTGCCGCTGACCAAGTCAGGCGACAACGGCTGGGCGGTGCCCGCGGGCTCGAAGCTGACTCCCGATCAGCTGAAGGCCTACAAGGCCGGCGAGCTGTACGTGAACGTGCACACCGCCGCCAACAAGGACGGCGAGATCCGGGGCCAGATCAAGCCCTGAGCTTGACCTGATGGCTGGATGGTTGTTGACGCCGATGCATCAGCGCAACGCCTGACGCAGCGCACTCGACAACCCATCCAGCCCGGCGCTCAGCTCGGCTTCCGGCAGCAGCCCGAAGCCGAGCCTGAAAACCCGCGCTGACTCACCGAACCAACGGCCATCGCCTACCCGCAC
>NZ_JBFUGE010000027.1:0-26433 GCF_056403075.1 Ideonella sp. P3_A4
TTCTTCTTCAGCGTGGCGCGGTCGTCGAAATGGTGGCCGGTGAGGGTCTTGCTCTTGCGCAACTCATCGACCGAGCCTTCGAAGCAGACCGTGCCGCCGGCCGAGCCGGCGCCGGGGCCGAGGTCGACGACGTGATCGGCAATCGCGATCGCCTCGGGCTTGTGTTCGACAACGAGTACCGTGTTGCCCTTGTCGCGCAGCCTCAGCAGCAGGCCGTTCATGCGCTGGATGTCGTGCGGATGCAGGCCGATCGTCGGTTCGTCGAAAACGTAGGTGACATCGGTCAGCGACGAGCCGAGGTGGCGGATCATCTTGACGCGTTGCGCCTCGCCGCCCGACAAGGTGCCCGACGGCCGCTCGAGCGACAGGTAACCCAGCCCGATCTCGACGAATGCGTCGAGGGCGCCACCCAGCGCCTGAAGCAGCGGCGCGACGGTGGGCTCTTTCAGGCCGCGGACCCACTCGGCCAGGTCGCTGATCTGCATCGAGCAGACATCGGCAATGTTCTTGCCCTTGATCTTCGACGAGCGGGCTTCCTTGCTGAGCCGGGTGCCTTCGCATTCGGGGCAGGTGGAGAAGGTGATCGCGCGCTCAACGAAGGTGCGGATGTGCGGCTGCAGCGCGTCGACGTCCTTCGACAGGAACGACTTCTGGATCGACGGGATCAGGCCCGCATACGTCAGGTTGATGCCGTCGACCTTGATCTTGGTCGGCTCCTTGTGGAGCAGGTCGTGCAGTTCGTTCTTGGTGAACTTGCGGATCGGCTTGTCGGGGTCGAAGAAGCCGCAGCCGCGGAAGATGCGGCCGTACCAGCCGTCCATGCTGTAGCCGGGGATCGTGAGCGCACCGTCGTTGAGCGACTTGCTGTCGTCGTACAGCGCGGTCAAATCGAAGTCACTGACCGAGCCCATGCCTTCGCAGCGTGGGCACATGCCGCCGAGGCGGTTGAAGGTCTGCTTCACTGTCTTGGTCTTGCCCTCACCGCGATCGACGGTGATCGCGCCGGCCGCCCGTACCGACGGCACGTTGAACGCGAACGCGCTGGGCGAGCCGATGTGCGGTTTGCCGAGCCGGCTGAACAGGATGCGCAGCATCGCGTTGGCGTCGGTCACCGTGCCGACAGTCGAGCGGGCGTTGGCACCCATGCGCTCCTGGTCGACGATGATCGCGGTGGTCAGGCCGTCCAGCACGTCGACCTCGGGTCGCGCCAGCGTCGGCATGAAGCCCTGCACGAAGGCGCTATAGGTCTCGTTGATCAGCCGTTGCGATTCGGCGGCGATGGTGCCAAACACCAGCGAGCTCTTGCCCGAGCCCGAGACTCCGGTGAACACGGTCAGCCGACGCTTCGGGATCTGGACACTGATGTCCTTGAGGTTGTTCACGCGTGCGCCCTGCACGCGGATCTGATCGTGGCTGTCAGCGCCGTTCAGCGCGGGCGACTGTTCTTTCTTCGACCTCGTGGCCATGCTTGTCGTGTCTCCATCTGTTGGACAGGCCGCTCTCGCGGCCTGTCGCTGGTGATCGCCGGACGGCTCAGCGCGATTGCTGGATACGGACCATGTTGCCCGCCGGGTCGCGCACAGCGCAGTCGCGCACGCCGTACGGCTGGTCGGTCGGCTCCTGGACGATTTCGGTGTCGGTGGCCTGCAGCCGCTCGAAGGTGCCGGCGAGGTCCTTGGTGGCCAGCAAGAGGGTGGCGAACGTGCCCTTGGCCATCATCTCGTTGATGGTGCGGCGCTCGTCCTCGGTGATGCCGGGGGTGGCCGCCGGCGGGTACAGCACGATCGACGTGCCGGGCTGGCCGACGGGGCCGACGGTGATCCAGCGCATGCCGTTGTAGCCGACGTCGTTGCGCACCTCGAAGCCGAGGGTGTCGCGGTAGAAGGCGAGCGAGGTCTCCGCGTCGGTGTGCGGCAGGAAGCTGGAGTGGATGGTGATGTCCATGGTGTTCGGTCTTTCGTGAGGTGGATGAGGGAGGACCCCCGAGTCCGGGCTGCGMCCGGCTCGCCCCCCGCCGGGGCCGAGGAAACTGGGGCGGCGGCCCGGCGTTTCCTCGCGATGTCCATGGGATTCAGTCTAGGTTCGGCTCGGTGGTCGGCGCTTCTCGATTCCTGATCGGTCGCGTCACCTGCTTCGCCACGCACGACGGCATCCCCGCCGTGGCGCCAGCCTGTTGAGCCCGGTAGGCACTGGGCGACATCCCGACCAGCTCGGTGAAGCGCGTGCTGAAGGTGCCCAGCGACGAACAGCCGACTTCGAAGCAGACCTCGGTGACATTGAGGTCGCCCCGGCGCAGCAGCGCCATCGCGCGCTCGATGCGCCGCGTCATCAGGTACGAATAGACCGACTCGCCATACGCGATCCGGAACTGGCGGCTCAGGTGCCCGGCCGACATGTGCACGCCGCGGGCCAGCGCCTCGACGTCCAGCGGTTGCGCGTACTCGCGGTCGATCCGGTCGCGCACGCGGCGCAGCCGGGCGAGGTCGCGCAGGTGCGTTTCGGTGGGTTTGATGGTCACCGGCGTGATCGTGCCATGTCGCCCCGGTGGGCTCAAGACGGGGGAACGTCGTGCCGCAGGTCAGGGGCTGATCAGGGGTTGACGATCGCCGCTTCGATGCGCGTCCACTGGGCCTCCCAGAGCCAGCGCATCCGCGTCAGCGTGTCTTCCTTCGAGCACCACTCGAGCGGCACATCCAGGCACTGCGCCACCGACAGTCGCCAGTCGGCTTGCGCCTGGTCCCAGCTGTAGTCGGGCTGATGCAGGTGGTCGTACCAATGGCGAAGAATGGCTTGTGCATGGTCCCGAAAGACAGGCTCTGGCCACCACGGCACCATGGCGTAGGCCAGGTCGTAGACGGCGAGCCCATAGGTCAGCGACCAGTCGAAAGGCTGCCTGTCCAGGAAGTAGACCGGGTGATCGCCGGTCTTCGGCGTCAGCACGTTCGTCGGGTTGACGTCGCCGTGCAGCAGCGACATGCCGCGCGGGTCGGCCCAGCGTTGGCGGAACGCCTGCTCATGCGCGGCGTATCGAGATTGGATGGCGCGGCCGGTGGCCGCCTCCAGGGCCGCGATGCCGGGCCGGATCTCGTCGAGGTAACGGTTCAGCGTCGCCTCGTTTGGCGCGGGTTGCGTTTGCCAATGGTGCCGGTGCATCGCCGCCATCGCCTGCGCCACCGAAAATCCGTAGTCGCGCGTCGGCAACACGTCTCGGCGGTCATGGTGCGTGGCGGACAGGTCCTGCAGCAACAGGTGGTAGCCCACACCCGGCTCGAAGTGCGCCGCGAAGCAACGCACCAGCGGGGCATCGGCGAGATCGGCGTAGTCGCGCGTGTAGTAGTCGACCTCGGAGCGGCCGAAGGTCTGCCCGAGGCAGATCTTCAATCGCAGCGTCTGCAGCGTGCCGTCGCCCAGTGCCACCTGCAGCGTCGCTTGCTGCGACCAGTTGCCCGTGCCTGGCAGCACCGACACGTGGGTAACGGGCTGCCCGAGGACTTCGCTGAGCCACGTCGGCGTGACATCGCTGGCCTGGCGCAAGACAGGCCCCTGATCGCTGACGGCGGTGTGACGGATGAACATGGCAAATCGAATCCCGGTGGTCGAAGGCCCGTAATGTGCCGTAATGGCTCGAATGCCTGCCAGGCCCTACCTTGTGCCAAGGTCGCGCAGTCTGTGACCAGGGCCGGCGTCGCGGTGCACAGGCTGCCGCTGCCGCCGTACTTTCGGCAAGACAGATACGGGGTTGGCAGGAGGATTCAATGCGACATCTCACGCAGATCGTTTCGTCAGGCTGGTTGGCCATGGTGGTGGCCGGCATGGCCCATGCAGAGCCGCCGCGCTACAGGGTGGTGGATGTGTTCGACCCACCACCGTATCCGGGGCCGGCGAGGGGGACTTCCGCCGCGATCGGCAACGGGCCCTGGTCGGCCGCCACTTACGAGCAGATTGGCGGCGGCTTCGTGGCCTTTCGTTGCACGCAGAAGACCTGTGAAAGAGTGGCATGGCTCGAGCACCCCGGTGGGGGCTCCAACGCCTTGGACGTGAATCGATCGGGAGCCGTGGTCGGGGTCGCGAGTTCCGAGCGATCGTCGTGGGGCTACGTGGACGATCCGGTGAACGGGTTGTCGAACATCCCTCCGCTCAAGGACGCTTGTCCCTGGCGGCTCGATCTGGGCAGCACGGCCGTCGCCATCAACAACCTCGGTCTGGCGGTGGGGGCCTCGCAAACTTGCGACACCGTGATGCATGGTGTCCTCTTCGAGGCCGGCGTCATGACCCGCATCCCGGTGGCGGCGGGCATCGCCGAGGTCAACCCGGCGGACGTCAACGACAAGCGGGTCGTGGTCGGTGTGGCTTCAAAAGTCGGTGGCGGGTCGGAGGCGTTTCGCTACGACGGCGCAGAGATGACGCTGCTCGGCACCTTGGGCGGCAGCAGCTCCGAGGCGCGTGCGGTGAACAACGCCGGCCGCATCGTCGGTTGTTCCGCGACGACCGGGAACGTCTCGACCAAGGCCTTCCTGTACCGGGGCGGCAAGATGGTGGCGTTGCCGTCGCCGGGTGATGGCAACGCTTGCGCGAATGACATCAACAAGGATGGCGCGGTGGTCGGGACCGGTGCCGTGAGTGGCAAGAACCTGGGGTTCCTCAACGCCGGCGGCACGACCTACATCCTCAACGATCTGCTCCGGGCCTCCGACCAGGCCGTGTGGACCATCGTGGACGCGACCGGCATCAACAATCGCGGAGAGATTGCTGGCACGGCGCTGAAGGTGGGCGCCACCGAGACCACGGCGGTGCGTCTGGATCCCATCCCTTCGCGCTGAGCGAAGACGCCGCCAGGTGGCGGCAAGCTTGTCGTCGTCGCGCCCTTCGGCGTGCCGGCACCGCTTGCCGCCATGCCATGTCGTTTCATGCCCTTCGCGCGGCGTTTGGCTGCTTTCGCCCGCGTCTGGCGGGCACCGGATTCCTAGACTGCGCCGCGATGCGAAACACAGGGGATCCGATGAAACGTCGCCATTTCATGACTGGCCTGGCCGCCGCGCCGCTGGCCACCGGCCTCAACGCTGCCCATGCGGGTGGCCCTTACTGGAAGCCCGCGCGCAGCGGCGACCCGGTGGCCTTGAGCTCGCCGGCCACCGCCTGGCCGAACGCGTTTCGCGACGTGCGCAGCGACTACGAATGCGAGCTGCCGATGCGGGTGCCGCCGAGCTTGCGCGGCGTGCTGTACCGCAACGGGCCGGCGCTGATGAAGCTGGGCGACACGAGCTATCACCACTGGCTGGATGGGGACGGCATGATGCATGCCTTCCGCTTCGAGGAAGGGCGCCTGCGGCACCGCGCGAAGATGATCGCCACCAGCAAGCTGCAGGCCGAGCAGGCGGCCGGCCGGCGGTTGGCGCCGGGCTTCGGCACCAGCATCCCGGGCACCGCGGTGACCAACCCCGATGCGATGAACGTCGCCAACATCGGCACGCTGCAGCTCAACGGTGAGTTGCTGGCCTTGTGGGAGGGTGGCGCGCCCTATGTGCTGGACCCGGGCACCCTGGCCACGGTGGGCAAGAAGGCCTGGTCGCCGCAGACGGCGCAGCTGCCGTTCTCTGCCCACCCGCGCGTGGCGCCGGACGGCACCGTCTGGAGCTTCGGCTACCTGCCGGGCGCGGGTGCATTGGCGTTGTATGAGCTGAGCCCGCAAGGTGGGCTGCGGCGGCAGGCCTTCGTGCCGGCACCTAACGCCGACATGGTGCATGACTTCGCGATCACCGAGCGCTATCTGGTGTTCGTGCTGATGCCGTACCGCTACATGCCGAGCGACGAGCCTTCGCTGTCCTTCATCGGCCACTACGCGTGGCAAGCCAACCAGCCCGGCTATGTGCTGGTGGTGGACAAGGCCACCTTCAACCCGGTGGCGCAGATCGCCTGCGAGCCGATCGGCCTGTTCCACCTCGGCAATGCCTGGGAAAGCGGCAACACCGTGCGGGTGGGCGTGGCGCGCTATGCCGACTTCACCGACATCCTGCGCCGCACCGGCGCGGTGATGGACAACTCGATGCTGCCGTGGAGCGAGACCCGCTGGACCGAGCTGGAGATCGACCTGGCCGCCGGCAAGGTGCGCACGTCCACACCGTTTGCCGGCACGGTGGAATTCCCGCGTTATGACCAGCGCCGCACCGGCCAGCCGACGCGCTACACCTACATGCTGGCCAGCAGCGCCTCGGCCGAGACGCCGGTGTTCGGCTTCAATGTGCTGCGTTGTTTTGACCAGCAGACCGGTCGGGTGCAGGACCACGACTTCGGCCCGCAATTCGTGGCCGAGGAGCATGTGTTCGTCCCGGAGCCCGGCTCGGCGCAGGAGAATCGCGGCTGGCTGGTCGGCACGGCGTATGACTGGGTCCGTCGGCGTACGGTGATGTCGATCTTCGACGCGGCCCATGTGGCCGCCGGGCCGATCGACCAGGTCGCCCTGCCTTACAGCCTGCCGCTGGGCCTGCACGGCCAGTTCTATTCCACTTAGAAGTTCCGAATGACGCCACCCCGCAAGCTCCAGGTTTTTCTGCGCGATGCGGCGATGGTGCTGGTGCTCAACAGCGTGGTGGCGCTCGGCCTCACGCTGTTCTCCGTGGCGGGGGCACCGCAGCTCGACCGCGCGCTGCTGACGCGTGTGCTAGTGGGTGAGCTGATCTTTTCGCAAGCCATCGGCTTGACCATCTTCGGCCTGATCGAGCTGCCCCGCCTGACGTGGTGGTGGCAGCGCCGGCCACCGTGGCCCAGTCTGCTGCTGGTGATGTCGTTGGCCGTGCCGCTGGGCTATGGGGTGGGCGGGGCGATTGCCAGCGCCGTCACGTCCACGCCCTTCGCGCTGATGATCAGCCTCGGCCCCGCCGCTTTGATCTCGAGCGTGGTCACGCTGGTGACCTCGGTCTTCGCGGTCTACTTCATCCTGCAGCGCGAACGCCTGGCTGATGAGCGGCGTCGCGCTGAAACCGCCGACCTGCTGGCGCGCAGCGCACGGCTGCAGCTGCTGCAACAGCAGATCGAGCCGCACATGCTGTTCAACACGCTGGCCAATGTGCACGCCCTGATCGACGAAGAGCCTGGCCGCGCGCAGCAGATGCTCGAAGCCCTGAGCGAGATGCTGCATGCGAGCATGCAGATGACCGAGCAGCCGCTCGTCAGCCTGCAGCAGGAATTCGCGCTGCTGGCGCACTATCTGAAACTGATGTCCATTCGCATGGGGCCGCGCCTGGGCCACACACTGAGCCTGCCGCCCGAGCTGGAGCGCACGCTGGTGCCACCGCTGACGATCCAGCCGCTGGTCGAGAACGCGGTGAAGCATGGGCTGGCGCCCAGCGTGCGCGGCGGCACCGTGCGCGTGGTGGCACGCGCCGACGGCGACCGGCTGTTGGTGGAGGTCAGCGACGACGGGCTGGGGCTGCAGGTGGACGACCCCTTCGCCAACGGCCGCGTCGGCCTGGTCAATGTGCGCAAGCGCCTGGCCTTTGCCTTCGGCGAGCGCGCCAGCCTGCAGTTGAGCCCGAACCCACCCCACGGCGTGGTCGCCACGCTGGCCTTGCCAAGATGAACATCCCCATCCTGATGGTCGAAGACGAGCCGGTGCTGGCGCGCCGGCTGGAGCAACAGCTGCGCGCCTGCTGGCCTGAGGTCGATGTGCTGCCGCACGCTGACAACGGCGCCKCGGCCATCGCGCTGGCGCTGGAACACCTGCCGCGCGTCATCTTCCTGGACATCCACATGCCGGCCTGCTCGGGCCTGGAGGCGGCCGCCGCGATCATCGAAGACTGGCCCGATGGTCACGATCTGCCGGAGCTGGTGTTCGTCACCGCCTACAACCAGTATGCGTTGCAAGCCTTCGACCATGGTGCGGTCGATTACCTGCTCAAGCCGGTGAGTGCGGAGCGTTTGGAGAAGACGGTGGCCAGGCTGCGTCAGCGCCTGGAATCGCGGCCGGAGTGGGGCGCGCAAGGTGTGTGCGATGAGATCGAGCGGCTGTCGGCCTCGATGCAACCGGGCGCGCCGCCCGCAGCCCCGCTGACGCTGATCAACGCGGCCATCGGCCCGGTGACCCACCTGATCCCGATCCACGAGGTGCTGTATTTCGAGGCGGCCGAGAAGTACCTGCGGGTCATCACACGCCAGCGCGAGGCCTTGATCCGCATGAGCTTGCGCGAGCTGCTGACGCGCGTCGACCCGCAGGCCTTCTGGCAGGTGCACCGCAGTGTCGTGGTGCAGGTGAGCCAGCTGTCGCATGTGGAGCGCACCGAAGAAGGCAAGCTGTTGCTGAGCCTGCACGACCATCCGGCTCGCCTGACGGTGAGCCGCCTGTTCGCGCGCCGCTTCAAGGCGATGTAGCCAGCAAGCGCTTAGGCGCCATTGAACGACGCTTCGTGGCACGCCGGCGGGCCTTTGTCGCAATCGCATCGCCGTGGCCACAGGCGGTTCCTAGAGTCCCACCACCGCAGCCGTATGGCTGCTCATCCTCTTCAGCAGGGACTCGCATGGTGGACAGCAGAAGCAACCGATATTCGTGGCGCGGCGCGTTGGCCGTTGTGGTGGCAACCAGTGGCTTGGCCGCGTGCGGCGGCGTGGACGATCTGGCGCCAGGGCCGTCCGACAAGTACGTCGGCACCTGGGTCTCCGGTTGTGAGCCGGCCGACGACCTCAGCGCCGCCGACCAACCGGACCAGCCGTTGAAGGCCACCTACCAGCTGACGCTGTCACGCGAGGATTCGCACACGTTGCGCTTTGCCGTGGACTACACGGTCTACCCCGCCGCCGGTTGCAGCGGCCACCCATTGGCCGTGCACACCAACAGGTCGGACGACAACACCTATGTCATCGACGGCGACCAGACGGTGGCGGGCACCGAGGCGGACCAGATCACCGTCAACATGGCGGCGCTCGGTGGGCCCACGAACGGTGGCGCACCGGTGGTGGTGAACGGCATCCGCTACCCGGCCGACTTCTTCATCAGCAGCGTGCACGACAACAAGGACTTGATCGCCCGGGCAGGCAGTGGCTTGCGCTTCGGGACCGGCGAAGCGGTGGATGCCAGCGACTATCCGGTGACGCTGGATGCCGCGGCCCGCCTGAGCAGGCGCTGAGGGTACCGGCCGAGGTGGGCGTGGGCTGGGCTTTGATTGGTCAGGTTTTGATCAAGCTTTGAATGCCGAGGCTGCCTAGCATCTGCTGCCACTTTCGCGCAGATGCCGGGGCGCTGAACGCCTCGCGTCGACCCATCCACCGAACGACAAGGGGACGTGCCTCATGCACCGATTCTTCAAAACCACCCTGGCTGCCGCGGCTGCTTTGGTGCTTGTTGCCAATGCCATGGCCAGCGACGCCGATCCGCTGCACCAGAGCACCGGCTTCGACGACGGCAAGAGTGCCGGCTGGCTCTACCAGCGCAACGTGCCGGGCATCATGTGGGTCGACAAGCATCTGGGCCACACGGCGCCGGCGATCCACCATGTGCAGGGCGGCGCCAACGGCTCGATGATGTTCCAGCGGCGGACCAACTGGCTGCAGCCGCTGAAGGCGGGGCTGCCGGTGCGCATCCAGCTGGACACCAAGGCTCGGCTGGTGAACTTCCTGGGCTCGCCCACGCGGCGTGAGCTGGTGATCGAGCTGCGCGACTACGACAACCCGCCGAAGGACCACCCCTACGCGTCGGTATGGACGATCGTCGGCTACCTCGATGCGCAGAACCTGCCGGGCTGGCGCACCTGGTCGGTGACGATCGCGGACCCGAAGTCGCTCACGCTGCCCGAAGGCTGGGGCGGCTACGGGGCCGAAGACAAGAGGGGGCGCCCATACCTGCCGGCCGACCGCACGTTTGCCGACGTGCTCGCCGGCGTCGACGAGATCGCGATCACCACTTACCAGCCGGGCTACATGTACGGCAGCGACCACGACTTCGATGTGCTGTACGACAACATCGAGGTCGGGGTTGTCACGCCCTAGGACGCTGGATCCCATCACGGGATGGGGTGGGCGCTGGTGTGCTGCGCAGCGACCGGCGCTGCGCCGGTCGCCCTGACCCCTGGCGGACTCAGCCCGAGCGCTTGCCGTTGGTGCCCATGACGGCGAGGTCGATGAACTGCGAAGCCACGTAGGGCGCCTGCGGACCGTAGCCGAGCACGAACTCGCCCAGGTCCAGCCGGCGCATGCCGGCCAGGGCCGTGCGCAGCCTGTCGCGCTTGAGGTCGCCGCCGGTGCGGCGCAGCCCCTCGATCAGCACCTGGCCGTTGACCCAGCCTTCGAAGCTGCTGCCGCCGATGTGCGCGTCTTCGCCCGCGGTGCGCATGGCCGCCTGGTAGTTGCGCACGACGGCGAGTCGCGTGCTGCCTGCGTCGGGCAGCACCTGGGTCAGGGCCAGGCCGTTGAGCGCCGAGCCCAGCTTGGTGAACTCTGAAGCCAGCACCGAGACCGACAGGCCCGCCACCGGTGTGGCCGGCGACAGGCGGCGGTAGTTTTGCAGGAACGCGGTGTTGGCGGTGCCGGTGGTGCCCAGCACCACCGCGCTGGGCTTGAGCGCGTGAACCTGTTTCGCCAGGTCTTCAGCGTTGGCGCCGTCGATGGCGAGCGCGAACTTGCCCGCCAGCTCCGCGCCCTTGGCCACCACGGCCACCTCGGCGTCGGCCAGCACTTCTTTGCCGAACGGGTTGTCCAGGTACACGAAGGCCAGGCTCTTCAAGCCCCAGGACAGCAGCTGTTGCATCAGCCGATCGGTCTCGTCGCGGTAGCTCGCGCGCACATGGAAGACGTTCTTCAGCCCCGGCTTGCGCAACGAGGCGGCGCCGGTCACCGGGCCGATCAGCGGCACCTCGGCCTTTTCGACCGCCTGCAGGATGGCCGCGGTGTTGCCGGTGCCCATCGACGACACGAGCGCAAACACCTGCTGGTCTTCGATCAGGCGGCGAGTGTTCTCGACAGTGCGTGCCGGCACATACGCGTCGTCCAGGCTGACGAGCTTGATCTGGCGGCCACCAATGCCACCGCCGCTGTTGGCCGCCTTGAACGCAGCGTTCAGGCCGGCCGTGTGGGCGATGCCGGCGCCGGCCAGCGGGCCCGACAAGGCCAGCGTGCTGCCGATGACCACTTGCGAGGCCGTCACGCCCGGCTCGGCCAGCGCCACGCTCGCTGCGGCCCCTGGCAGCGCCACCACGCAAGCGTTGCGAAGGGCCTGTTTGAGTACGTCACGGCGGTTCATGGTCACTGGGATGCTCCTTGGTTCTTGGAATGTTCAGTCAGAGGCCCTCGTGGGGCTGTCTCCCACGTTACAGGCCTGCCTGTGGCGCCCTTCGTGAAACGTGACGGATGTCGAGCAACGTGATGTTTCCTCTGTAGCCAATCGAGAACGGGCGGACAGGGGCTACGCAAATTCGTCGTTAGAGCCTGCCGCTGCCGACCGCGGTAGGCTCTCGGCTTTGGCGGCCGATGCTGTCGACTCCGGCGGCCGCCGTTCGTCGTCCCGGCATGGGCCAGCCATTTCGGCGCCCGCAGCCAACGAAGGAGCCCTGCCCGTGGCCTTGCAGCTTTATTACCACCCGTTCTCGTCGTACAGCCAGAAGGCGTTGATCGCGCTGTATGAGAACGCGATCCCGTTCGAGCCGCTGTCGCTCGACGGGCCCGACAGCCCCGCGTCGCGGCGCCTGGCCGAGATCTGGCCGATGAAGCGCTTCCCGGTGCTGGTCGATGGTGAGCGGACCTTCCTCGAAGCCAGCTGCATCATTGAGTACCTGGCGTTGCACCGACCCGGCCCGGTGCAGCTGATCCCAGCCGACCCGGACGTAGCGCTGGAGGTGCGGATGCTCGACCGCTTCTTCGACAACTACATCTCGACGCCGCAGCAGAAGGTGGTGTTCAACGCGCTGCGGCCGGCCGAGTCGCGCGATGCGTATGGCGTGCAGGAAGCACGCAACATGCTCGACACGGCCTACGCCTGGTTGAACGAACGCATGGCCGGGCGAGAGTGGGCGGTGGGCGACCAGTTCAGCCTGGCCGATTGCGCCGCCGCGCCGTTCCTGTTCTATGCCGATTGGACGCACGCGATCGGTGACGCCTACCCGCACGTCAAGGCCTACCGCCGTCGCCTGCTCGCTCGCCCGTCGTTTGCTCGCGCGGTGGACGAGGCGCGGCCGTTCCGCCCCTACTTCCCGCTCGGTGCGCCTGACCGTGATTGAGCGGCTTCACCGGTTGGACGCGGGCTGGCCATGATCGTCATCGATGCTGCGGCCACCCGGCAGGCGCTGCCGTTCGATCACCTCATTGCGGCGCTTCGTGCACAGTTCGCTGAAGGCTGCGAAGTGCCGGCGCGACATGTGCATGAGATCGCATCGCCCGGCGGCACATCGGTCACGTCATTGATCATGCCGGCGTGGCAAGCCGGTCGCTACTACGGCGTCAAGGTGGTCAACATCGCGCCGGGCAATGCGGCGCGCGGGCTGCCGGGCCTGCACGCCAGCTACCTGTTGCATGACGCGGCTACAGGTGCGCCGCTGGCGCTGATCGATGGTGACGAGATCACTGCGCGCCGCACCGTGGCTGCGTCGGCGCTGGCGGCGTCGTACCTCGCTCGCAGCGAGGCACAACATCTGCTGGTCGTCGGCGCGGGCCGAGTGGCGCAGTTGTTGCCGCAGGCCTATCGCGCAGTGCGTGCCGTCACACAGGTCAGCGTCTGGGCTCGCAACGCGGTGCAGGCCGAGCGCTTGGCCATTGACTGGCGCGCGCAAGGCATCGAGGCCGATGCGGTGACAGACCTGGCCGCCGCCGCAGCGCAGGCCGATATCGTCAGCTGCGCGACGCTGGCCACTGCGCCGCTGATCGAAGGGCGCTGGTTGTCGCCGGGCAGCCACCTGGACCTGATCGGCAGCTTCACGCCCACGATGCGCGAGGCCGACGATGACTGCTTCGCCGACGCATCGTTGTATGTCGACACCGACGAAGCGCTGCGCAAGAGCGGTGATCTGCTCGGGCCGCTGTCGCGTGGTGTTTTCAGTGCGGCCGATGTACGCGGCACGCTGGCCGATCTGGCACGTGGCGATGCGGCCGGCCGCGTGTCGACCGACGAGCGCACCGTGTTCAAGTCGGTCGGTACCGCGCTGGAAGACCTGGCCGCGGCGGTGCTGGCCTATGGGGTGGCCCATGCCGACCATGGCTGACGCAGCGTCGACCGACGCGGTGCCGAGCACCGGCGGCAGAATCAGCCGCATGCCCAAGCCCGCACGGCCCACCGTCACCTTTGATGAAGCGCTCGCGCTGCTGCGTGCGCAGGCCCGGCCCGAGGTGCTGGCCAGCATGGCCGGCTTCGGCATGAACACCGAAGGGCGGCTGGGCCTGTCGGTGCCGGCGCTGCGGCTGCTGGGCCGGCAGATCGGGCGCCAACACGAGCTGGCGCTGGCCCTGGCCGCCAGTGAGATACCGGACGCGCAGATCCTGGCCGCCTACGTGGCCGAACCGGCGCGCTTCACCGTCGCGCAGATGAACACCTGGGTCGCCGCGCTGAACGCGTGGGACACCTGCGACCAGGCCTGCACCAACGCGTTCGCGCCGTCGCCACTGGCCTGGGGCCGGGTGCCGGTGTGGGCTGCGCACGAGCCCGAGTTCGAGCGCCGCGCCGCGTTCGCGCTGCTGGCCGCGCTGGCGGTGCACGACAAGGCCGCTGACGACGAGCGCTTCATCGCGGTGTTGCCGCTGATCGAGCAGCACGCCGGCGATGAGCGCAACTTCGTCAAGAAGGCGGTCAACTGGGCGCTGCGCCAGATCGGCAAGCGCAGCACCACACTGCGGCCGCTGGCCATCGCCTGTGCCGAGCGCGTTGCAGCGCAGCCCTCACGCGCCGCGCGCTGGATCGCGGCGGACGCCTTGCGCGAGCTGCGCGCATCGCCGACAACCCTTTGAAGACCATTCCAACTGCAGGAGGACCGAGCGTGAAGTTGCACTATCCCTTCATTCACTTTGTTTGTTCAGCCGCGGCCGCGGCCCTGGGCGCGTTCGCCGTCGGTGCCGCCGCTGCCCCGGTCAACTACGAGATCGACCCGAGCCACACCTACCCCAGCTTCGAGGCCGACCATCTCAACGGCCTGTCGGTCTGGCGCGGCAAGTTCAAGAAGACCGCCGGCAAGATCGTGATGGACAAGGCGGCCGGCAACGGCGCGGTCGACCTGATCGTCGAGATGGACAGCGTCGACTTCGGGCTGCCGCAGATGAACGAGGCGGCCAAGCGGCAGGACATCTTCGACGTCGAAAAATTCCCGCATGCGCGCTTTCGCGGCCAGCTGGTCGACTTTGCCGACGGCGCGCCGAGCAAGGTCGTCGGCGAGTTCACGCTGCATGGCGTGACCAAGCCGCTGACGCTGGAAATCCGCCAGTTCAAGTGCATGCCGCATCCGCTGTTCAAGCGCGAGCTGTGCGGCGCCGACGCGCATGGGACCTTCCAGCGTGATGCTTTCGGCGTCGATGCTGGCAAGTCCTACGGCTTTCGCATGGATGTGACCTTGCGTATCCAGGTTGAGGCGGTTGCCGCCGAATAAATCGCTACGTGAATTGCGGATGGCCTCAGGGTCTTTCGCAATGACAAGGGTTATTGGTCGACGGCACACTGTGAGCACCGGCAGCCAGGGCGTTACCCCGCCCCAAGGCTGAGTGCCGGGCCACATCAATCTTCCTCACCCAGGAGATGCCATGTCGATTCCTTCGCGCCCCACGGGCTGCGTGGGGCAGCGCGCTGCGCGCTGCGTTCCTTCCGTTGTAAGGACGTACCGTGCCTAAGCGAGCCGCCGAAACCGCGGCCGTTGCCGCCACCAAGTCTGCGGCGCTGACCGCAACCCGTTCGTCCAGCGTGGCCACCGCCAACGCCCCCACCTACGATCCCGGGCCTTTGCGCCTGCATGTGCCTGAGCCCACCGGCCGGCCGGGTCAGCAAACCGACTTCTCGTACTTGCGCATCTCGGCCCCCGGCGAGGTGCGGCGTCCGCCGTTGGATGTGTCGCCCGGCGACACCGCGGACATGGCCGGCGCGCTGGTGCGCGTGCTCGACGAAGACGGCCATGCCGTTGGCCCATGGGCACCGGAGGTTGAGCCTGAGACGCTGCGCCGCGGCCTGCGCTCGATGATGAAGACGCGCGCCTTCGATGCGCGCATGCTGATCGCGCAGCGGCAGAAGAAGATCTCGTTCTACATGCAGTGCCTGGGCGAAGAGGCGATTGCGATCGCGCACGCGCTGGCGCTGCGTGAAGGCGACATGTGCTTCCCGACCTATCGGCAACAAGGCCTGCTGCTGTCGCGCGACGACATCGACATGGTCGAGCTGATGTGCCAGCTGATGTCGAACACGAAAGACCCGGTCAAGGGCCGCCAGCTGCCGGTGATGTATTCGTACAAGCGCGCCGGCTTCTTCACGATCTCGGGCAACCTCGCCACGCAGTTCATCCAGGCGGTGGGCTGGGCGATGGCCTCGGCGATCAAGAACGACACCAAGATCGCGTCGGGCTGGATCGGCGATGGCTCGACGGCCGAGAGCGACTTCCACACCGCGCTGACCTTCGCCCATGTCTACCGCGCGCCGGTGATCCTGAACGTGGTCAACAACCAGTGGGCGATCTCGACCTTCCAGGCGATCGCCGGCGGCGAGGCCAGCACCTTTGCCGCACGCGGCGTGGGCTGCGGCATCGCGTCGCTGCGGGTCGACGGCAACGACTTCCTCGCGGTGCTGGCGGCTTCGCGTTGGGCGGCAGAGCGCGCGCGCAGTAACCTGGGCCCGACGCTGATCGAGTGGATCACCTACCGGGCCGGCGCACACTCGACCTCGGACGAGCCGACACGCTATCGGCCAGCGGGCGACTGGCAGGCCTTCCCGCTTGGTGACCCGATCGAGCGGCTGAAGAAGCACCTGATGACCTTGGGCGTGTGGTCGCAAGAAGAGCACGAGGCAACCCAGAAGGAGCTCGAGGCCCAGGTGCTGGCCGCGTTGAAGCAAGCCGAGCAATTCGGCACCTTGCACGACGGCCACCAGACGCCGCTGCGCAGCATGTTCGAAGACGTCTACGAAGAGATGCCGCCGCACCTGGAAGACCAGCTGCGCCAGGCGGAAAGAGGAGACTGAGCATGGCAACCATGACCATGATCCAGGCCCTGCGTTCCGCGATGGACGTGATGCTGGGCCGCGACGACGATGTGGTGATCTACGGCCAGGACGTCGGCTACTTCGGCGGCGTGTTCCGTTGCACCGATGGCCTGCAGGCCAAGCACGGCCGCACGCGCGTGTTCGACGCGCCGATCAACGAAGGCGGCATCGTCGGCTCGGCGATCGGCATGGCGGCCTATGGCTTGCGGCCGGTGGTCGAGGTGCAGTTCGCCGACTACGTCTACCCGGCGTATGACCAGATCGTGTCGGAGGCAGCGCGCCTGCGCTACCGCTCGGCCGGCGACTTCACCGCGCCGATCACGATCCGCATGCCTTGCGGCGGCGGCATCTACGGCGGCCAGACGCACAGCCAGAGCCCCGAGGCGCTGTTCACGCACGTCTGCGGCATCCGCACCGTGATGCCGAGCACGCCGTACGACGCGAAGGGCCTGTTGATCGCCTCGATCGAGAACAACGACCCGGTGATCTTTCTCGAGCCCAAGCGCCTGTACAACGGCCCGTTCGACGGCTACCCCGACAGGCCCGTGGTGCCCTGGTCGGCCCACCCGGCCAGCGAGGTGCCCGAAGGCCACTACACCGTGCCGCTGGACAAGGCGGTGGTGGCGCGCGAGGGCAAGGACCTGACGGTGCTGACCTACGGCACGATGGTCTACGTCAGCGAAGCGGCGGCCAAGGAAAGCGGCGTCGATGCCGAGATCATCGACCTGCGCACGCTGTGGCCGCTGGACCTGCCGACGGTCATCGCGTCGGTCAAGAAGACCGGCCGCTGCGTCGTCGTGCACGAGGCCACGCGCACCAGCGGCTTCGGGGCCGAGCTGGCTTCGCTGGTGCAGGAGCATTGCTTCTACCACCTCGAAACGCCGATCGAACGCGTGGCCGGCTGGGACACGCCGTACCCGCACGCCCAGGAGTGGGCTTACTTCGCCGGGCCGGCACGCGTTGCCGCCGCCTTCCGGCGCGCGATGGAGGCATGAGGGTGTCAATTCATGTGATCAAGATGCCCGATCTGGGCGAAGGCATTGCCGAGTGCGAGCTGGTGGCCTGGCATGTGAAGCCGGGCGACATCGTGGCCGAGGACCAGGTGCTGGCCGACGTGATGACCGACAAGGCGACTGTCGAGATCCCGTCGTCGGTGGCCGGCCGCGTGGTGTCGTTGGGTGGTGAAGTCGGTCAGTCGCTGGCAGTCGGTGCGGACCTGATCCGCATCGAGCGTGAAGGTGGCGCACCAGCCCAGGTGGCCCCGCCGCCGGCTGCGGCGACTGCTGCTGCGCAGGCGTCGGCAGTCATTGCCGCTGCTGCGGTGGTGGCGCCGCCACCACCCGCACCGCCACCCCAAGCGCCCGTGCGCACCGCGCCGCCACCGCCGGCGCTTGCCAAACCGGCTGTCGCAAAGCACGACAACGGCCGCGTCATCGCATCGCCGGCCTTGCGCGAGCGCGCTTGGTCGTTGGGCGTGGACCTGACGCAGGTGCACGCCAGCGGCCCCGGTGGCCGCGTGATGCAGCGCGACCTCGACGAGCACGTCGCACGCCACGGCGCGCCCGGCCCGGTCAAGCATGCGCCGCCACCTCCGGCTCCACCGGCACCGGTGCGTCCGCCGGTCGCGGCCGGCGAGGATGTGACCGAACAGATCAAGTTCGTCGGCCTGCGCCGCAAGATCGCGCAGCGCATGCAAGAGGCCAAGCGCCGGATCCCGCACTTCAGCTACGTTGAAGAGCTGGACATGACCGAGCTCGAGGGCCTGCGCGAGCGCCTGAATGCCCGCCACGGCAAGACACGCGGCAAGCTGACGGTGCTGCCCTTCCTGGCCCGGGCGATGGTCCACGCACTGCGCGACTTTCCCGACCTGAACGCGCGCTTCGACGACGAGACCGGCACGCTGACGCGGCACTCGGCCGTGCACATTGGCATTGCGACGCAGACCGATGCCGGCCTGATGGTGCCGGTGCTGCGCGATGCGCAGGCGCATGACCTGTGGAGCTTCGCGGCCGAGGTCCAGCGCCTGGCCGAAGCAGCGCGCACCGGCCGCATCGTGCGCGACGAGCTGAGCGGCTCGACCATCACCATCACCAGTCTCGGCAAGATCGGAGGCATCGTCACGACGCCGGTGATCAACATGCCCGAGGTGGCAATCGTCGGCGTCAACCGCATGGTCGAACGGCCGGTGATCCTCAACGGCGCGATCGTGCCGCGCCTGATGATGAACCTGTCGTCATCGTTCGACCACCGCGTGGTCGACGGCGTGCAGGCGGCCGAGTTCGTGCAGGCGCTGCGCGAGCTGTTGGAGCACCCGGCGACGCTGTTCGTCGACTGAGAGAGAAAGAGCTGGCGGAGCGGCCACGCTCTGCCGGCTTGCTCAGGTCGATCCGGCAACGGCTGCGCTGTTATTCTATTGGCCTTTCACCGGCTCCAGCCTGGACCAGTGCCACACGTCTTGGTCGGCCTCGGTCACCGTGCCGGCGCTCTGGTCGCCCCACGAAAAGAGCGATTGCTTGCCGCCCGTGATGTGCTCGCGCAAGCCCAGGGCCAGTGAGCCGTCGGCCAGGCGCGTCATGCGCCACAGCACGCCGGTCTTGCGGCCGTGCGCGGCTTCGGCCCCGTCGGGCGACCGGCCGGACCCCGGCAAGGGCGTGGGCGCCTCGAAGTCGACCTCGTCGGTCTCCAGGTAGCCGAAGGTGCAGTGCCACTCCGGGGCACCCCACTCGTGGTAGCCCCAGCCGGGGTCTTTCAAACGGGGTTCGGGTGCGTCGGAGTCTGGCGACCGCTCCTTGAACACGGCCTGCAGCGGGCTGCCGCGTCCCGTCATGCGGATGCCGAAGCGGCCGTAGGGGTACACGTTGACGCCGACGACCTTGCGCGAAGCGAAGCCGTGGGAACGGCGGTCTTCCGCGTACACGCGGCCATCGGCCGGTGGCCAGACGTAGACCCCGGCGATCTCGGGGCAGCCGATCAACGGCTTGCCGAGCGGGCCGAGACTTGCTGGTGGCGTGCTGCTGCCCGAGGTTTTGCTGCAACCCACCAGCCACAACGAAGCCGTGACCGCCACTGCGCTCATCTTCACGCGTTGTCGCATGGTTCGGCGAACAAGACGGCGCGCTGGCTCCGGGTTGTTCAACCTCATGGTGCTATCCCCCTCGGTGCTTGTGCGCGTCAGAATAACTGACCACCGGCTCGTCACGCGGGCCTAGCAACGCAGGACAGCCTCATGCCTGATTCACTTGGCGACTTGCCGTTTGACGATGACTTCGCCAAGCGCTTTGACAGGGTTCTCCACGCGCGCCAGCACGTCGGCCCGAAGCACCTGGGTGAGCCGGCGCCGGACGAGGCGACATTGCGAGAGTTGTTTGCTGCCGCCGCGGCGGCGCCGGACCATGGCCGGCTGCAACCCTGGCGCTTCCTCGTGCTGGGCGCTGAAGCGCGCGAACGCCTGGGCCGCGCGTTCGCCGACGCGCTGCGCGAGCGCGACCCCGGCGCCACGCCCGAGCAGGCCGCCGAGGCGCACGACAAGGCGTTCCGCGGCCCGGTGCTGATCCTCGCGATCGCCGACCTGCGCGCCGACGAGCCGGATGTGCCGCCGTTCGAGCGCCTGGTGTCGCTGGGCGCTGCGATACAGAACCTGCTGCTCGCCGCCGCCGCCCGCGGCTACGCCAGCGGCCTGTCCAGCGGCCGCGCGATGGGCAGCCGCGCGCTGCGCGTGGCCTTCGAGTTGGTCGACGACGAGCACGCCATCTGCTTCATCAGCCTGGGCACCGCACTGCGCGACAAGCCGGTGCGGCTGCGCCCGGCCGTGGACGAGTTCGTGCGCTGGCTCTGACCGGGTGACCGCGGCGTTAGCGACACGCCCGTCGCCTGCCGCTGCAGCTGGTCCGTCCTCGGCGACGGTTGGTCGCAGCCTGAAGGATCGGTGGCGCACCACTCGCTAGATTGCGCGGCGGGCGCCTGCATGAACCCGGTCTCGCCGGGGCGCGCCGATTCACTCCCGCTCGCCGTCGTGCAGGCCGCGCGGTTCACCGAGGATCAGGCGATGACACAGCGAACCCTCGCGCTTCTTCTGGCCTGCGCCGCCGCCCACGCCGCGGCCGCTCCGACCGGCACGATGGCGCCCGGCAACTGGGAGTACACGATGCGCACCGGCGTGCCCGGCGCACCGGTCTCATTGCCGAGTGTGACGACGACCGTCTGCCTGACGGCCCAGGATGTGCCGTACGCCGTCGCGACCACCGGTCCGGGCCGCAAGGGCGATTGCCGGTTCGAGAACTGGCGGCAGGTCGGGCGCAAGACGCACTACGACATGGTCTGCGGCGCCTCCGGTCGTCACACCGGGCACTTCGAATTCGAAGCCACCGCGACGAGCGTGGTCGGCCAGGGGCGCATCGACACCGGCTCGTCCGGGCTGAGCCAGCAGTGGACCGGCCGGCGGCTCGGCGATTGCAGCTGACCGCGGCGCGCGTGCTCGCCCGGCGGCGGACGATTCTGTCCGTGGGCGTCGCGTTGTCGCGCTGCGACGCGGCTTGACCCCACCGGCGCCATTGCATCGCGCCGCGGCAAGACCATCGCCCCTAACATCGCCGCCGGTCGTGCTGGCTGTGTCGTCGGTGCCGCTTTTGTTCCTGTTCGGTTCTTTCCTGTCATCGCGTCGACACCGCGCGTGCCTAGCCTCTCGGCCTCCAACGGCTTCAACGAGGAGATGGACCATGTGGAAGAAAGCGATCGCGGGACTGTGCGGCGGCCTGGCCCTCAGCACCTCGGCTTGGGCACTGACCCCGGCCGAGCTGGCCTACCACCACGCGCCGGTGCATTACCAGGACACCGATTCGAGCGACTACCCGTCGGACTACATCACCGCGTTCGACTACGACCACGACCCGTTCACGACCAACAACTGGGACAACCGCGGCAACGGCCTGTGGCCGGCGACCGTGTACTACGCGGTGGTCGAGAGCTGCAGCCACTACTTCATCACCTACGCGTTCTATCACCCGCGTGACTGGGCCGACATCATCTTCGACCAGGAGCATGAGAACGACCTCGAAGGCGCCATCGTCTCGGTGCGCAAGGACGGCTCGGCCTACGGCAAGGTCGAAGGGATGATCACCGTCTTCCACACCGACTTCTTCTCGTTCACGCCCACCGGCAGCCCGTACACCAACGGTCACGAGACGATCGACGGCAAGGTCTCGTTCGAGGTCGACAACGGCATCAGCCGCATGAAGACAGTGCAAGAGGCCAAAGGCCATGGTCTGAAGGCCTGGCCCTACGCGTCGGACTTCAACGGCGCGCCGAACCAGGACGGCATCGTCTACTACCCGACGCTGGGCACGCCGACCTACCCGAGCTCCGGCAACGACCGCCACGTCTACTACCGCCTGGTCGACATCCAGCAAGCCGGTGGCATGTTCGACCTGGCGATCAACGATGCGCTGCAGCCGCCGGCGCAAGCCACGACCTACGCGAGCTGGGGCACCTTCCGCGGCGACGAGAGCGGCGGCTGCGGCTCGGGGCTGAAGTCGTGCAGCACCAACTCGGCCAACACGCCCTGGGGCTGGGACGACGGCAACGACGGCGCCAGCTACCGCGGCGAGTTCGCGCTCGACCCGGCGCACCTGTTCTCGTTCTACTTCGGCAACACCGGCAACTTCAGCCAGCAGTACCTCTACCACCCGTACCTGACGAAGTTGCGCAACGCCGGCTTCTACTCAGGCCACGCGCCGGCGGGCTTCCCGTCGCAGCTGGACCTGAACACGCTGTACGGAAAGCTCACCAACACCTGCCAGTAAATGTCAGCCCCCGGTCGCGGGGGTACCCGCGACACCCCCCCCGAGGGGGTGCGCGGCCGCTAGGGAGCGGCCCGTCGCCGGCCGCGCTGGAAGCTACGCTAGGCAGCGATGGCCTCCACGTGCGCATGGCGTGTGTAGAGGAAGTCGATCACCGCCTTGCGCGCATGCACATAGGTCGGGTCCTCGGCCAGCGCGACGCGGTTGCGCGGCCGGGGCAGCTCGACGTCCAGGATCTCGCCGATCGTCGCTGACGGCCCGTTGGTCATCATCACGATGCGGTCGCTCAGCAGCACCGCTTCGTCGACATCGTGCGTGACCATCACGACGGTGCTGTAAGTGCGCTCGACGATCTTCATCAGCTCGTCCTGCAGCTTGGCGCGGGTCAGTGCGTCGAGCGCGCCGAAGGGCTCGTCCATCAGCAGCACCTTGGGCTCCATCGCCAAGGCGCGCGCAATGCCGACGCGTTGCTTCATGCCGCCCGAAATCTCGTGCGGCCGCTTGTGCGCGGCGTGGCCCATGCCGACCAGCTCCAGCGCGTTCTGCGTGCGCAGCTTCAGTTTGGCCTTGGGCTCGCCGCCGCCGAAGACACGCTCGACTGCGAGGTAGACGTTGTCGAAGCAACTCAGCCATGGCAACAGCGAGTGGTTCTGGAACACGACCGCACGCTCCGGCCCCGGCGCGGTGATCTCGCGGTTGTCGCACAGCAGCGCGCCGCCGGTGGGCTTCTGCAGCCCGGCGATCAGGTTCAGCAGCGTCGACTTGCCGCAGCCGGAGTGGCCAATCAGCGTGATGAACTCGCCGCGCTCGACCTTCAGGTGGATGTCGCGCAGTGCCTGGAACGGTCCCTTGGCCGTCTGGAAGGTGACCTCGGCGGCGTGGACGTCGATGAATGCACTCATGGTCGATACCTTCCGGTCAGTCGAATGAGAAGCGCTTGGCCACGGCCATCAGCGCCTGTTCGAGCAGCAGCCCGACGATGCCGATCACGAAGATCGCGATGATGATGTGCTGGACGTTGAGGTTGTTCCACTCGTCCCAGACCCAGAAGCCGATGCCGACGCCGCCAGTCAGCATCTCGGCCGCGACGATCACCAGCCACGCGGTGCCGACCGACAGCCGCACGCCGGTCAGCATGTAGGGCAGCACGGCCGGCAGCAGGATCTTCGTGATGACCTTCCACTCCGACAGGTTCAGCACCTTGGCCACATTCAGGTAGTCGACCGGCACCCGCTGTACGCCAACCGCGGTGTTGACGACCATCGGCCAGATCGAGCAGATGAAGATGGTCCAGATCGCCGCCGGGTTCGCGCTCTTGAACACCAGCAGGCCGATCGGCAACCAGGCCAGCGGCGACACGGGCTTGAGCAAGCTGATCAGCGGGCTGACCATGCGCGACGCGAACTCGAAGCGGCCGATGATGAAGCCGAGCGGGATGCCGACCAGCGCGGCGAGGCCGAAGCCGAGGCCCACGCGTTCGAGCGAGAACAGGATGTTCCAGCCTATGCCCTGGTCGTTCGGGCCATTGCGGTAGAACGGGTCGGCGAAGAGCTTGACGGCGGCATCGAAGGTGGCGGACGGTGTGGGAAAAGGCCCCCCCTTTTGCGTCAGCAAAGCCCAGATGCCGACCAGCAGCGCCATGCCGAGCACCGGTGGCAAGACCTTCATCCACAGGCCACGCCAGTCGAACGGGGCGCGCTTGGCGCGGGGTGAGGTGGGTGCGACAGGGGCCGCAACCACGGGTGCGGCAGCAGGCGCAGCGCGAGCCGGTGTGGGCGTTGCGGCCGGTTCGGCGGCGACGCTCAGCGGGGAATGAAACACGGCACTGACCATGGTGTTCTCCAGTGGGTGCAGGTGAAGCGCGCCTTCAGGCACGGACCTTGAAACCGTCGGCGTACTTGGCCGGCTCCTTGCCGTCCCAGACCACGCCGTCGATCAGCTTCGAGCTGCGCATCGCGTCCTTCGGCACGCTGACCTTCAGCGCCGAGGCGGCTTGCTTGTACAGATCGATCTGGTTGATCTGCTTGGCCACACCGAGGTAGTCGGGGTGGTCCTTGATCAGGCCCCAGCGCTTGTGCTGGGTCAGGAACCACATGCCGTCGGACAGGTACGGGAAGTTCACCGCACCGTCGTTGAAGAACTTCATGTGGTTCGGGTCGTCCCAGGTCTTGCCCAGGCCGTTCTGGTAGCGCCCGAGGATGCGCTGGTTGATCGCGTCGACGCCGGTGTTGACGTAGGCCTTGTCGGCCACGGTCTCGGCCATCTTCATCTTGTTCTGCAGGCCCGCGTCGATCCAGCGGCTGGCCTCGAGTACCGCCATCACCACGGCGCGTGCCGTGTTGGGGTACTTCTTGACGAACTCACCCGTGGTGCCCAGCACCTTTTCGGGGTGGTCGGGCCAGATGTCCTGCGTCGTGACGGCAGTGATGCCGATGCCGTCCATGATCGCGCGGTGGCCCCAGGGCTCACCGACACAGTAACCATCCATGTTGCCGACACGCATGTTGGCCACCATCTGCGGCGGCGGCACGGTGATGACCTTGGCGTCCTTCAGCGGGTTCACGCCGACGCTGGCCAGCCAGTAGTACAGCCACATCGCATGCGTGCCAGTCGGGAAGGTCTGTGCAAACGTGTAGTCGCGCTTGTCCTTGGCCATCACCTTCGCGAGCGAGGTGCCGTCGATGGCGCCCTGGTCGGCGAGCTTTTTCGACAGCGTGATCGCCTGGCCGTTGTTGTTCAGGGTCATCAGCACGGCCATGTCCTTCTTCGGCCCACTGACCCCCAGGTGCACGCCGTAGACCAGGCCGTACAGCACGTGCGCCATGTCGAGCTCGCCGTTGACCAGCTTATCGCGCACGCCGGCCCACGAGGCTTCCTTGGTCGGGATGATCTTGATGCCGTACTTCTTGTCGAAGCCCAGCACCGAGGCCATCACGACCGAGGCGCAGTCGGTCAGCGGGATGAAGCCGATGCGCACTTCTTCTTTCTCGGGCTTGTCCGATCCCTGGCCCCAGGCGCGGGTCGATGGCAGGCCGGCGGCGGCGCCCACGGCGACTGCGGAAGCGGCCTGCAGCACGCGTCGGCGACTCAGGTCGGTGTGGGTTGCACTGAAAGTGGCGGGGGCAGGGGCGTGCATCGGCGGTCCTCGAAAAAGGCAAAAAAAGAGGCGCCCGACGGCTTGACCCTTGCGGGCCAGCCGGCGGACGCCTTTGTCCAAAAAACCTAGGAAGTCAGTGCAACCAGATCGCGTGACCCTTCGTTGGGCCACGGCCTGTTCTACGCAATCGCTGTGCCAGCCTGCTGGGCCCGGTGGACGTGTTGTCAGCCGCTGTGTTTGCACCATCGCCGGGGTTCGCGTTGGTGCGCCGCACCAAACCCGGGCGTGTTGGCGCGGGGGCGATCAGGCGAAGAGGTCTGCCAACTCGAGCAGCCGGCGCGCGACCTCGTGGATCGTCAGGCCCTGGTTCATTGCCGTCTTGCGCAGGCGTGCGTAGGCCTGTGGCTCGGGCAGGTTGTGGCGCTGCATCAGCAAGGCTTTGGCGCGGTCGACCACCACGCGCTCGGCGAGTTGCCCTTTGGCGCGGGCCAGTTCGCCGCGCAGGTTCTGTTCGTGCTCGAAGCGGGCGATCGCCACGTCGATCACCGGCCGCACGCGCTCGGGGGCCAGCCCGGCCACCACATAGGCGACGACGCCGGCGGCCACCGCTTCGCGCATGTGGGCCGGGTCGTGCTCTTCGGTGAACAGCACGATCGGCCGCGGCGCATCGCGCGTCGCCCAGACCACGTGTTCGATCGCGTCGCGCGCGCCGCTCTCGGCGTCGACGATCAGCACGTCGGGCGCCAGCGCGGCCAGCTTGTCGGGCAGTTGCGCATCCGCACCCAGCACGCCGGCGATCTGGTAACCGCCGACGCGCAAACCGTGCACCAGGTCGCGCAGACGCAATGCCTCGTCCCAGCCGTCCTGGTCGGCCAGGTCGGGCACGTGGGCCGACAAGGTGATGACGGCCAGGCGGAGATCGGGAGCACTCACGGGCTAGGCTGATGCAAGTTGCGCACCTGAAACTTAGAGCCCCCACGCCCGCTCCGGCGGGCTGCCCCCCAAGGAGGCTCGCGCAGCGGACCGGCGGAGGTTCTATGGTTTTCGTCAAGCGGGAACGGCGAATCTGTCTGGCTCGAAGGGCTTGCCGCTGCGCCAGACGGCATAGGCGACTCGCAGGAGCTTTCTAGCCAGGATGACCAGCGCCTCGGTGGTCTTGAAGCCGCGGCTGCGAAGCTGTTGGTACAGGGGACTGAACACCTTGCTGTGAGAGGCCGACATGGCCGCCATGTACATCTGGCGACGCAAGTCAGGCGATCCACGCTTGGACAGTCTTCGCTTGCCGTGGCTGCGCCCTGAGTCGTGCGCCCGAGGGTCCAAGCCACTGAAGGCGACCAAGGCATCAGCGCTGACGAACTGCAACCGCGCCAACAGGCTGCTCAGCAGCGCACTGGCTTGCGAGC